>CBFGLY010000022.1:0-9842 GCA_965649725.1 uncultured Sphingomonas sp. | reverse complement strand
GTCCAGGCGGCGATCGAGATTCTCGATGAGGTGATCGCTTCAGCGCGCGAAGACGGGCCGCCGGCGGACACGATCGTCCAGCGCTATTTCAAGACGCGGCGCTACGCCGGTTCGAAGGACCGGCGGGCGGTTCGGGAGCTGGTCTATCGCGCGATCCGGCGATCGGGCGAGCGGCCGGAAAGCGGGCGGGCGGCGATGCTGGGCGTAGCCGACGACGATCCGGAGATTGGGGCGCTGTTCGACGGGTCGGTCCATGGACCGGCCGCCAGGGGCGATGAGACTGGAGCGGCGGCGAAGTTGCTTCCGGCCTGGATCGAGCCGGAGTTGTCGCCGCATTTGGCCCCCGACGAATGGCCCGCGCTGCTCGAACGCGCTCCGCTGGACCTGCGCGTGAATGTTGCGAGGGCGGATCGCGGGGCGGTCGCCGATACGATCGAAGGCGAGATTTCCACGCGACTCAGCCCGTGGGGCCTGCGACTGCCGCCGGACAGCCGCATCGACGATCATCCCGCCTTTGCCGGCGGGTTGGTCGAAGTCCAGGACGAAGGCAGCCAGCTGATTGCCCTCGCTTGCGTACCGGCGAACGGACAGAAAATCCTCGACCTGTGCGCGGGGGCGGGCGGGAAGAGCCTTGCCTTGGCAGCGGCCGCCCCGGAGGCTGACCTGGTCGCGACGGACACCAATCGCACACGGTTGGCCCAGCTCCCTCCGCGGGCGGAGCGGGCCGGTGCGAATATCGTCACGCGGTTGCTCGACGGTGGGAAAGAGGCCGAGCAATTGGCCGATTTCGGCGAATTCGATGTCGTCCTGGTCGATGCGCCGTGCAGCGGGTCGGGGACGTGGCGGCGCAATCCGGAGGGACGCTGGCGGCTGACGCCCGAGCGGCTCGATCGGCTTGTTGCCCTGCAGGAGCGGCTGCTCGACCTCGCGGCGCCGCTAGTGAAGCCGGGCGGAGCGCTGGTTTATGCGACTTGCTCCATTCTGAGCCGCGAAGGGGCCGGGCAGGCGGGGAACTTCTTAGGGCGCCATTCATCTTGGATAGGGCAAGACGTGCCCTTCGATGGCGGACGCGCCGATGGGCCGGGACGGCTCCTGACCCCGGCGCACGATGCCACCGATGGCTTTTTCGTCGCGCGTTTCGTTCGGCCGTGCTAGGTCCGCGCGATTGGTTGGAGAAGATGATGCGCCTCACCCCGCTTGTTCTTTGCCTCGGCCTGGCCGCGTCGGCGGTCCCGGTTGCCGTGATCGGGCAGCGTCCCGACGACCAGATCGCGCCGCAATCGACCGCATTGCTGAAGCAGGGCGAGACACTGCTTGCCCAGGGTAAGCTGATCGAAGCCGACGATGCGCTGGAAACTGCGCTGGCGGTCGATCCGAAGAACCGGGCGGCGTTCAACGTCATGGCGCGCGTCGCCATCAAGCAGCAGCTTTACGGGCAGGCCATCCGGCTGACCAACCGCGCACTTGCGCTGGAGCCGACCGACCGCGACGCGCTGGCCGTGCAAGGCGAAGCGATGGTCGAGCTTGGGGCGCTGCCGCGGGCCAAGGAAAATCTGGCGAAGCTTCAGAAGCTGTGCGGAACCGCGGGCTGCCCGCAAGTGGCCGTGCTCTCGACCGCAATCGCTCGCGGGCCGGCGCTTGCCGCCGCCAAGACGGACACGCCGAAGAACAACTAGCCTTTGGCGGTCAGGTAGCGCGCTAGAGCGACGAATTCCTCCACGCTGACCGTTTCCGCCCGGCGGTCGGCAGCGATTCCAACTTGATCAAGTCCTTCGAGCGCGCCCGGCATCGCCTTCAGGCTCGACCTTAGCATCTTCCGCCGCTGGCCGAACGCCGCAGCGGTCAGCCTTTCCAGGACCGAAGGATCGACTCCGTCAGGCTGGGTCCCCGGAATGATGTGGACGACGGCCGAGGCCACCTTCGGCGGAGGCACGAACGCCGAGCGATGAACCGCCAGCGCAATGCGCGGCTCGGAGCGCCACTGCGCCGCGACCGACAGGCGGCCATAATGTTCGGTATCCGGCCGGGCGACGATTCGCTCGGCAACCTCGCGCTGGAACATCAGCGTCAGCGATGACCACCAGGGCGGCCAAGGGCCCGCCAGCCAGCGGAGCAACAGCGCCGTCCCGACATTATAGGGCAGGTTGGCGACGATATGCGCCTGCTCGCCGGCCTCCGCGCGCTCGTCGATTTCCATCGCGTCGCCGCTGATCACTCGAAGGCGGCCCGGATGCTCCGCCTCAAGCTCGGCCAGCGCCGGCAGGCAGCGACGGTCCCGCTCGACGGCCACCACCTTCGCTCCGGCGTCAAGCAGGGCCCAGGTCAATCCGCCGGGGCCCGGACCGACCTCGTAAACGGTCGAGTTCTGCAGCGGTCCGGGGATTGCGGCGATCCGCTCCAGCAATTGCCGGTCGAGGATGAAATTCTGTCCAAGCGCCTTGCTGGCCTGGAGATTATGCCGGGCGATGACGTCGCGGAGCGGTTCGACCATTGCGGTCAGGCAGCGGCGGTCGAGCGGTGGGAGGCGCACTCCGCCGCCATCCGCATCGCGGCGGCCATCGCCCGGGGGTCGGCGCGATCCTGCCCGGCGATGTCGAAGGCCGTGCCATGATCCGGCGCCGTTCGAACGATCGGCAGGCCCAGCGTCATATTGACGCCCTCGTCGAAATGAAGCGCCTTCAACGGGATCAGCGCCTGGTCGTGATACATGCAAAGCGCGGCGTCATATTGGCCGCGCGCGGCGGCATGGAACATGGTGTCGGCGGGGTGCGGGCCGGTCACTCTCCACCCTTCCGCCCGAAGCCCTTCGATGGCGGGCATGATCAGCTCGATTTCTTCCCGGCCGAGCGAACCGCCTTCTCCGGCATGGGGATTGAGCCCCGCGACCGCGAGGCGCGGATCGGCGATTCCGAAATTGCGCTGAAGGCCCCGAAGCGCCGCGCGCCCACGATTCTCGATCAAGCCGGGCGACAGCATTTCGGAGACCCGGCCCAAGGGCACGTGAGTCGTTACCGGAACGGTGCGCAGGCTGGGCCCGGCAAGCATCATCGCCACATTGCCAGGCGCGATTCCGCAGCGTTCCGCGACGAATTCCGTTTGCCCCGGATGGGCGAAGCCGATGCCGTAAAGCTGCTGCTTCGATACCGGCCCGGTGACGACCGCGGCCGCCGAGCCCGACCGGGCCAGTCCGACCGCAAGCTCGAGCGCGTCCAGCGAACAGTGCGCGCCGGCGACATCCGGATGGCCTGGAATGCTGGAGTCGAGCGAGCCGAGGGGAAGGATGGGAAGCCCGATATCGAAGGCGCTGTCAGCCTCGACCGGGTCGTCGATGGTCGCGATGGGGCCGTCCCAGACCGCCGCAAGGCTTCGAGGATCGCCGATGGCGACGAACGGCGGAAGGCCGAAGCGGTCGCGATGGTCCCAGCATTTGCCGACGACTTCAGGCCCAATGCCGGCGGGATCGCCGAGCGAGACGGCAAGGGGCCTGATGCTGGTCGCCATGGCAGCTCCCGCCCTAGCGGAAGTCGATCACCGCGTCACGGCGCAGATCGCGCAGGTAGCGGCGGGAACGCAGGTTGATTCGCTCCTCGTTGAGCTGCGCATAAACCTGGTCGAAGCTCGGCGCGCTCGGATCGATCTCGTCCCGGCCGCAAAGCACCAGGACCCGGACGCCCTCGTCGATCGATCCGAACGGGCGGGTCGCCTGGCCGACCTGCATCTGGAGGATCATGTCCTGCAGCGCAGGGGGCAGGTCGCGCGTCTTGACCTGATCGGATTCGACGACTTCCCCGTGGAACTCGGACGCCATCTTTTCGGCGCCGCCGCAGCCGCCGATATTCTGCGCGGCCTGGGCAAAGCGGCCGACGACCGGCTCCGCCTGCTCCCGGGTGGTCCCTTTCGGGAAATTGACGGAAATTTGCTTGAGCGTGAGGATCGCGCTGCGCGGGTCGGCGGTCAGGATCTTCCGGACGTCCTGGACGGCGATGATCGAATAGCCGCCGGGCACCTTGATCGGCTGCGAAATCTGGCCCGGCCGCATCTGGCGAACCGCCGCGGCCAGCGTGTCGGGAAGCTGTTCCGGCCGCACCCAGCCAAGGTCGCCGCCAACCGCCGCGGTCGACGCTTCGGAGAATTGGCGCGCGTAGCCGACGAACGATCCGCCCTGCTCGAGAGCCGCGAAGACCTTCTGCGCATTGGCGGAGGCCTGTTCCTCGTTGGAGCTGTTCGCCGAGATGAAGATCTCGCCGACCCTAAATTCCTCCGCGCCCTTTGAGGCGTTCAGCTTGTCGATGACGGCCTGCACCTCTTCGTCGCCGACGCTGATGCCGCTTTCGATCTTCTTCGACTGAAGGCGGCGCCACGCCAGCTCGCCAAGGATCTGGCGGCGGATCGAGCGGATCGAGGAGCCGCGGGCCTTCAGATAGGCCGCCATCTGCTCCGGCGTTTGCTTGGCGCTTCCCGCGACGCGAGCCACCGTCTTGTCGATGTCCGCTTCCGCAATCTCGATCTCCTCGGCCCTGGCGGCCTGGATCTGGAGCGTTTCGTCGATCAGGTTGCGGAGCACTTGCTGACGAAGGCGGTCGATTTCGTCCGCGGGGATCTGGCCACCATTGGAAATGGAAAGCAGCGCCAGCCGCTGGTCGATGTCGGTCTGGGTAATGACCTCGCCATTGACGATCGCCGTCGCCTTGACGACCGACGGCAGGGTCGTGCCGAACAGCTGCGGATTTTCCGGCAGGTTGAGGGTCGCGGTCGAGTTGACCTGCGGCGCGCTATCCTGGGCCGCGACGGCGGAGGCCAAGGCAATGCCCAGCGCCACCGGCGCATATTTTACCAGACGCATCGAAAAGCCGTTCTTGTTCAAGCCCACCGCGAAATTCCCTTTGCCGCCAACGCTATAGAGAGTTGCCCTTTACGCGACCGTGCTGAACGCCAGCTTAGCGGCCGATCCCTTTCAGGGCGAAGTTGATCGAAAAAGTGCTGCCCTTCCGGAACTCCCCGATGCGCTCATAGTCGCGCTTCCACGCCACGCCAAGCTCAAGGCAGTCATCCTCATAGGTGATGCCCAGCCGATGCCGCACGGGCTCGTATCCGTCGGCCAGGCTCAGCGGGTCCTCGTCCTTGCCGGTAAGGTCGAGCACGGTGGAGCCGAACACCGACCAATAAGGATGGAATTGCCAGCGTCCGGCAAGGCGCAGCTCCTCCTTGTCGCGCAGATCCTCGACGGCCGGGGAAATATCGCGGTTGAGGCGCAGATAGCCGACCTGGGCATAGGTAAGGTCGGTGCCGACGGTCAGGTCGAGCTCGTTGCGGCGGATCGCGAAATTGTCCTTGTCGACGCGATAGCGGTGGGTGAGGTCGATGAATCGGCCGAAGCGGATGCGGGTTCGGCCGACGATATCGGAAAACCGGTCGGTAAGGCCCGTTCCGTCGGGAAAGATGCTGGGTTCGCGGGTCAGGCGATAGCTTTGGCCGATGACCGCCTGGACGGCCCATTTCGGCCGGTCGAGCGCCCATTCGACGCCGTAAGTCACGCGCGACCCGTCCTCCCACCGGTCGTAGCCGGGGAAACGGTTCAGGGCGAACAGGTTGCTGTCCTCCAGGTCGACCGCTCGAGCGTCCTCGTTGGGGATATCGAGATTTTCGGTCGGCGGGGTCAGGACGAGCTGGACCCGAGGCGTCAGCCGCTGCGTGCCGCCCAGCATGGGCCCGACCAGCGGCCAGCGAAGATCGGCGGCAAGCGCTCCGATCGCGCGATACTGCCAGCCGTCCTTGCCCCGATAGATGTCGACTGCCGTCTCCTCCGCCTCGTCCGTGTGATAGGCGTCCGCCCGGCCGTAGGCGGTAAGGATCAGCTCCTGGCCGAGCCCGGTGATGAAGCGCCGGTCCCACTTGGCGCTGGCGAAGGCGCGCTGCGTGTCCTGGCCGTCGCGCCGGAGGATGGCCAGGCTATTTCCCTGCAGCTCTACCTTGCCGCCGAAGACCGGATCGTCGAGCCGGAAGCGGGCATCGATGGCCGGAAGAGCGATCGGGATCTGCTCCTGGTCATCGGTGCTCCTCAGCCCCTGGAAGGCCCATCCGGCGATCGAGACATAGCTGTCGAGCGCGATTCGCTCGGCATTGATGAAGTTGCGAAGCCGGTCGTCGCGGGTGATGTCGTAGCGCCGGGCAACGGTCTTGTCGGTCGCTGCCCGGAGCGAGCCGGTCACCGTCCAATATGGATCGAGCTGAAACCGGCCATTCCCTTCGAAATAGCCGCGTACCCCTCTGCGGTCGGTGGGGGTCAGGTCGAACCGGTCGGGATCCGGAATGTCGCCATAGGTCACGAAGGCGCCAAGCTGATAGGCGCCGATGGACGTCAGGTGCCGCCACCGGCCTTCGATCGCGGGCGCGGAGTGGGTGTAGACGTGCGGCGTGATCGTGAGGTCGCGATTGCGGTCGACCCGCCAATAATAGGGGAGGCTGAGCTCCAGCCCGTTGTTGCTGTCTATGCGGATGTCGGGGACCAGCGCTCCGGTGACGCCGCCTTTCTGCGAACCGTCCCCGATGCTGAATATGGGAAGCAGCGGCACGGTCAGCCCGAGGATGTTGAGCCTTCCGCCGGCGAAGCGGATGCGGCCGGTTGCCGAGTCCCGGGACACGCTTGCCGCGGTAATCTTCCAGCTTGGATTTTTGGGGCAGCCCGAAGGCGTGGTCACGGGGCAGGGGGAATAGACCGCATTGGTGAGTTCGACCCGGTCCCCGGTTCGGGAGCCCCGGGTGGCCGCGATCCTTCCGCCGCTTTCAAGGACGATCAGCAGATTGTCGATCGTCCCGTCGCGCAGCGTGTCGGTAAGGTCGACCCGGTCGCCGATCAGCTTGTCGCCCTCCGGGTTGACGACGACGACGTCGCCCTCGGCGACAACCTGGCCGCTCTTGCGGTCCCAGCTGACCCGGTTGGCGGCGAGATAATTGCCGTCGCGCGACATCCGCACCTGGCCCTCGGCGATGACCAGGTCGGCGTTGCTGTCGTAGATCACCTGGTCGGCGCTGAAATCGACCGTCGGCTCGGGCGCTAGCGGGGCGGACGGCGCCGAGTCCTGGGCCGATGCCGCGCTCGGCAGAGCCAGGAAAAGCGGCAGCGCCGTCAAGCACAGGCCAATCGATCGCACTGCCCGCAATGTTCCGCCCGGTCCCAAAATGATTGACGCCACGCCTATTGCACCTTGGCCTGCAAGCGGCAATCCGCCTTGGGATCAAGCGCCCCTTTGCCTTGGCGCGATGCACGTCCTAAGGGAAGCGCCGACTTATCTTTTCGCGAGTTTGAGGTTCTTCATGCAGATCCGTTTTGCCGACACCCGTCCCGCCGGGGACTTTGCCCTGGTCCTGCCCGCGCAGGGCAGCAAGCGGCCTGGCGTGCAGGGGCTGGGCGACGCGCAGCCGTCGGTGGAAGCGGCCTTGAAGCGCAGCCGGTTCGACGGCGAGTCCGGCGCGGTGGTCGAGCATTTCCTGGGCTCCGACAATGGACGGCGGCTGTTGGTCATCGGCACGGGATCGGAAAGCGATGCGGCCGAACGGCTTGGAGGAGCGGCTACGGCGCGGCTGCTCACGTCGGGCGAAAGCCACGCGGTCATCGATCTTACGGGTCTCGGTTATGACGCCGACGCGTCGGCCCGGGTTGCGCTCGGCGCGGCGCTGCGGTCCTGGCGCTACGACCGCTATCGCACCCGGTTGAAGGACAAGCACAAGCCGACGCTGACCGGCATTACGATCGTCGGCGGAGGCGAAGGCGCCCGGCAGCGGTACGAAGACCGCTATGCCGCCGTGGTCGAGGGCGTGTCGCTGACCCGCGAACTGGTCACCGAGCCGGCCAACATCATCTACCCGGAGACCTTCGTCGAGCGGGTAAGGGACAGCGTCAAGGACAGCGGCCTCGAGGTGCAGGTGCTGGGCCGGGAAGAAATGACCAAGCTCGGGATGGGTGCGCTGTTGGGCGTCAACCAGGGGTCCGTGCGTGAGCCGCAGCTGCTGGTGCTCAAGTGGAATGGCGGCGCGGCCGGGGAAGCGCCGATCGCATTCATCGGCAAGGGCGTCACCTTCGATACGGGCGGCATTTCGATCAAGCCCGCGCTCGGCATGGAAGCGATGAAGTGGGACATGGGCGGCGCTGGCGCCGTCGCCGGCGCGATGAAGGCGCTGGCGCTGCGCAAGGCAAAGGCGAATGTCGTCGGCGTCTGCGGCCTGGTCGAGAACATGCCCGACGGCAATGCTCAGCGTCCGGGCGACGTGGTGACGACCATGTCCGGCCAGACGGTCGAGGTCATCAACACCGACGCCGAAGGACGGCTGGTGCTGAGCGACGCGATGACCTGGACCCAGAAGAATTTCAAACCCAAGGTGATGGTCGATCTGGCGACTCTGACCGGCGCGATGGTCATCACGCTGGGCCATGAATATGCCGGCATCTTCTCCAACAATGACCAGCTTGCGGGTCAGCTGATCAAGGCCGCGGAGGAAAGCGGCGACAAGCTGTGGCGGCAGCCGCTGGCGGAGGCCTATGACCGGCTGATCGATTCGCCGATCGCCGACATGAAGAATGTCGGACCGCGCGAGGCGGGCTCGATCACCGCGGCGCAGTTCCTGCAGCGCTTCGTCGAGGACGGCGTCGCCTGGGCGCACCTGGACATCGCCGGCATGGCCTGGTCCGACAAGGCCAAGCCGACCTACGACAAGGGCGCTACCGGCTACGGCGTCAGGCTGCTCGACCAGTTCATCGCCGATACCGCGGAAGGCTGATCCTTCGACACGCGGCTCCGCCGCTACCCAGGATGAGCGGATTTCCATTTGACCGCTCATGCTGAGTAGGCATTGAGCGAAGCGAAATGCCGTATCGACGCACGCAGGCGATCCAATGAGGGTCGATTTCTACCAACTGGGCTCCGCTCCACCCGAAGCCATCATCGCGTCGATCGCGACCAAGCTCCTCGATGAGAAGCAGCGGCTGTTGATCGTCGCGGCCGACGAAGGGTTGCTGGCCCGGCTCGACCGCCAGCTGTGGGACCAGGGCCCGGCCAGCTTCCTGCCTCACGGACTTGCCGGAGGGGCCGAAGACGCGGCGCAGCCGGTCCTCCTCTCGACGGGCACGGAGGCGCCCAACCTGGCCCGCAACCTGCTGATTGCCGACGGCGAATGGCGGGACACGGCACTCAGCTACGATCGTGCCTTTTACCTGTTCGACGCAGGCACGCTTGATGGTGCCCGGCTTGCCTGGAAGCTGCTCGCCGGACGGGAAGGCGTCGAGCGCAACTATTGGGCGCTGGAAGACGGGCGGTGGACGAAGAAGGCCTGACCCTTGCCCTTCAACGCACCTGCCGCTAGGGGCGCGGCCAATCCCAACCCCTGACATTATCGGAGTTCCCAATGGCGGTTACCCGCACCTTTTCGATCATCAAGCCCGACGCCACCCGCCGCAACCTGACCGGCGCGGTCACCAAGATGCTGGAGGAAGCGGGCCTTCGCGTCGTCGCATCGAAGCGCATCCACATGACCCGCGACCAGGCCGAAGGCTTTTACGCGGTTCACAGCGAGCGGCCGTTCTTCAACGACCTTTGCACCTTCATGACGTCGGGACCTGTCGTGGTGCAGGTCCTCGAGGGCGAGGACGCCGTGAAGCGCAACCGCGACGTGATGGGCGCGACCAACCCGGCCGACGCGGCCGAGGGCACGATCCGCAAGAGCTATGCCGAGTCGATCGAGGCCAATTCGGTTCATGGTTCGGACAGCGACGAGAATGCCGCGATCGAGATCGCTTATTTCTTCCAGCCGGAAGAAATCGTCGGCTAAAGCCCGAAGGCGGAAAGCAA
>CBFGLY010000021.1:0-10052 GCA_965649725.1 uncultured Sphingomonas sp. | reverse complement strand
TGTTCAAGTTCGAATATCTGGACGAGACCGCCGACGGCAAAATCGTCGGCGAATATCGCTCGATGGGCCTGCGCCCCTACACGCTCGACAAGGCCAAGCAGTTCGGCTTCGACCAGCCGTATCTGGAGAGCTGCCTGTAGCGCCGAGCACAGCGAAGCGATTGCGCAGCAATCGTTAGCAGTGCGAAGAGATGCGCAAGGCCGGCCAGCCTGCCGCGCCAGCGGACAGGACTGACGTCACGGGATTTAGTCCCGTGACGGCCCCTTCACCTACTTCTCCATCCGATAAAGCAAGTTCAGCGACACCCCCGTCTCCAGCTGGCCCGGAGCGACAATGCTGTCCCCACCCCGCTCTGGTGCAGGCGGCGGAGGCGGAGGCGGCGCGCTGGCGTTGCTGATCCGCGAACCGGTCACGATAATGTCCGTCCCGCGATACGACGTGCCCTCCTCCACCGACAGCAGCCGGACGGTCGAAAAGCCGTTGTTGCGGGCATATTCGGTCGCTTCCGCCTGGCCTCTGGCCATTGCCCGGACCCGTGCTTCGCGCCGCAGCGGAGCAGGATCGGAAATTCCGAAATTCGGCCCGTAAACCGTATCCGCGCCGGCGGTCGTCAGCGCATCGAGCAGCGAGGTCAGCGCGTCGATGTTGCGCGTTTTGATCTGCACGGAATTGCTGGCGATATAGCCAATCAGCGTTTGCCGTCCGCGCCCACCCGGTTCCGTGTCCCACCGATAATCCGGCTGAAGCTGGATACCCTGGGTCTGGATATCGCGCTCGCGGATCCCCGCGGCGCGGATGGCGGCGAGCAGCTTCTCGGTCCTGACCTTGCTGGCGGCAACGGCGGCCGTCGCCGTCGGCGCCTTCGCCTGGGTCCCCACCGTCAGGCTCGCTTCGTCCGGCGGAGTTCGCAGGCTTTCCGCGATGTTGACCCGAACGAGCGGTGTTCGGGCCATTTCTTCGATGCTTGCGGGGGTCTGAGCAACCGCCGGAACGGCCGTGAGGAACAGGATCGCCGCACAAAAACGCAACATGGCAATCTCCCAATTTGCTGGAGATCGAAAGGCTGACGGGAAGCGCGCCGGCTGTCAACGACCGCCGGAGCCTGGCTTTTCACGCGCCGGTTGGCCGACCATTGCGGATTCCATGGGGCCGCTGGTAGGTTCGGCCCGACAGGGGAGGCCTGGATGCATATTCGCTCGCCAATTGCGCCGGCCCGCTGGCACCGGGACTGACCGCCGGTGGAGACCATCACCCCCGAGCTTCGCCAGAAATTCGCCAAGGCGCTTGCCAGCGGCGACATGTTCGCGCTGTTCGAGCGGACGCGCGCCGCCATCGAAACCCATCCCGACGACCCGGACGTCCGTTACCTCCAAGCGCTGGCGATGGCGCGGCTTGGCGACCCCGACGCGGCGCTGCGCCTCTACAAGCGCAACCGGGTCGAAGAGATTGGGACGGAGGACGCCGTCGCGCTCAAGGGACGGATCCTCAAGGATTTGGCGGCCCGGGCGACCGGCGAGCACCAGGGCCGGCTGTTCCGGCAATCCAGCGAAGCCTATCGCACCGCCTACCAATTGTCCGACGGCTATTATTCCGGGATCAACGCGGCGACGACGGCTTTCCTCGCCGGCGACTTGACCGAGGCGCGGGAATTGGCCGCCGCGATCGGCCGCCGGCCGGATGTCGCGAACCCGGAAAGCTATTTCGCCGCGGCATCGGGCGCGGAAGCCATGCTGGTCCGCGGTGAAGTCGCAAAGGCGACCAGCCTTTACGAGGATGCGCGTCGGCGTCCCGACGCGTCGCAAGGCATGATCGCCTCGACCGCGCACCAGGTGAAGCTCATCGCCGACCGGCTCGACGCGCCGGAAGAGAAAAGGCGCAGGCTGATGGCGGCGATCCGGCCGTCGCCGGTGATCCATTATTGCGGCCATATGTTCCGCGCCGGCTGGGAACTGGAAGCGGACCTGGCCCGGAAAATCCGCGCGATCCTGAAAGAGACCGGCGCCCTCATCGCATACGGCCCGCTGGCCTGCGGCGCCGACATATTGATTGCCGAGGCGGTCCTGGAGCTTGGCGGCGAGCTTCACGTCGTGCTGCCCTTTGCCGAAGAGGACTTCCTGCGCACGTCCGTCCGCGTCGGCGGCCCGGAGTGGGAGGCCCGCTACATCGAGGCGCGGGACAGGGCCGAATCCATCACCTTCGCGACCCAGATGCAGTCGGTCGACGACGATGAGCTGTTCGCCTACTGCTCAAAGCTGGTCATGGGCCTTGCCCAGCTTCGTGCCAGCATCATGAACAGCGAGGCGTTCCAACTTGCGGTTTGGGACGGACGCTCGGCCGGTGGTGTCGCCGGAACCGCCGCCGATTGCGCGGAGTGGGCGCGGCAAGGCGGAAACACTCGGATTATCCCGATTCCGACGGAACGCCCTCCCCTCGATGCCGTCGCGCAAACCGAGGCCCGCGCCAAGCCGCGCTGGGCGCTTCGATCGATGCTGTTCGCCGATTTCGCCGGCTTCTCCCGGCTGGACGAAGACCATTTGTCACATTTCCTGGAAACGGTGATGGGCCGGATTGCCGCGATCCTCGATCGTCATGGCTCGTCCGTGCTGGCGCGCAACAGCTGGGGCGACGCCATTTACGCGGTGATCACGTCACCGGCCCAGGCGGCGAAGGTAGCGCTCGAGATCCAGGAAGAGCTCAATCCCCAGCTGCTCCAGAAGATCGGCCTGCCGTCCGAGGACGGGATGCGGATCAGCCTTCACCACGGGCCGATTTTCGAGCATTTCGACGCGGTCCACGGCGCGCAGACCTTCTACGGCACCGAAGTGACGGTCGCCGCGCGGATCGAGCCGAGGGTCCCGGTCGGCGCGATCTACACCACGCAGCCGTTCGCCGCGATGATCGAATCCGGCCGCAACGACTATCATTTCGAATATGTCGGCAAGATGGATCTCGCCAAAAACTACGGGGTCCGGATCCTCTATCGCCTCGGAACGAGCGGCGGGGACGATGGTCCCGGATTGGCACGGTGACCGCAAGGACGGGCCGCAGGGCGGCGTAAAGGCTCGACTTTTAATCCAGGTTAACCGACAATAAGGACCTGCGCAGTTTTGAGTCGCGTAAGGGGTACTTCGTCGCGCTCACTTCGGGCTGGCACGCGCCGGCCCGCGGACTGTCGGCTCCCCAATGTCAGGCTCAACAAGGGGGAATTGGTTTGGCCGGACCCGACATCTTCATTTCCTATTGCCGGGAAGAGCGTGCCGCTGCGCGGCATTTCTCCGAATGCTTCGCGCGCGAGGGTTTCAGCGTGTGGTGGGACGCCGTGCTGCGGTCCGGCCAAACGTTCGACGAAGTAATCGAGGAGCAGCTGCGCGCCGCCAAGGCCGTTATCGTCCTCTGGTCGCCGCGCTCGGTCACCTCCCGCTGGGTCCGGGCCGAAGCCACGCTCGCCGACCGCGGCAACAAGCTGGTTCCGGTCATCATCGAGCCGTGCAACCTGCCGATCATCTTCGAGCTGACGCACGCCGCCGACCTGTCCAGCTGGAACGGCGACACGTCAGAGCCGGCCTGGCAGACGCTGGTGCACGATCTCAGGCGACTCGTCGGCAACGAAGAGGAAGCCGCGCCTCCCGCGCCCAAGGCGCCCGAACCGGCGAACAAGGCTCCCGAGACGGAAGACCTGATGCGCGCCCTGGAGCGGATCGCGCAGAATCGAACGGCCGACCTCGCGACGCCGACCGACGATGAAGAGGCGATGACCCAATTCTTCCACCAGTCGGACATCAAGCGGCTGCAGGAAGGGGATCATTTCCATTGCCTTCAGCGGCTCGACGCGGAACTTCCGGAATCGCGGTTCGTGGTGAGCCCCTCCGGAGTTACGATCGGCCGTTCGCCGCCCGCGGACATCATCGTCCAGGGTTCGGCCGTGTCGCGCTCCCACTGCCTGGTGGAGCTATCGGGCGACATGCTTCGAGTCACCGATCTCAACTCCACCAACGGAACCTTCATCGACGACAAACGGATCGATCAGAGCGCGATGCTTCCGGTGGGCTCGATCCTGCGCGTCGGCAATGTCCGGTTCGAGCATGAGACCGGGCAGCGAAGCCAATTGGGCCCGAACGAACAGGCGATGCGGTTTGCCAACGACATTCGGCCGCCCGCGGCCAAGCTGGCGAAATACTGATCTAGGCGAAATCCGGCCCTAGTTGCTCGACGACTGCTTGTAGAGGAAGTCGACGTAGGCCTTGGTCTGGTTCGCTTCCTTCAAAAGCTGCTCGAGCTCTCGGTCGGTCCTCGCGCCGCGCAGGGAATCCGACACATTGGCGAGATATTTGTCGTAATTCCGCGCGAGCTTGGCATTGGCCTTGCGCGTTTCCGACCCGCCGCTGCCCATTGCGATGACCTGCTTGGCCTTGCTTCGCCCGGTTGCCACCACCGACCGGATTTGCGCGATCTTGCTGGCCGACGGAGCCGCCGAGGCAGTTGCCGCCGGCGCCGCCGCGGCCGCCGTGGGCGCGGCCTGGGTCGCGGTCGGAAGCGTCCTGGCGGTAACCGTCTTGGGAAGTTGCTCGGTCGGGCGCTTGTCGGCCATCTGGACCCGCGACGCCGCGGGCAAGCTGGCCGCGAACGCCTGGGACTTGGCAAGGGCATCGCGCGCCGCCGCGAGCGACTGGGCCGGGTCGGCAACGTTGGCCGAAGCCTGAACCGACGACCGGAGCTGTTCCAGGGCGCTCCGCATCGCGGACACGGCGGCGTTCGCCGCCGCCGGCGTCGGGATCCTTGCCGCCCGGGCTTCGGCGTCCTGCAGAAGCGCATTGGCGAACGCGACGTTGGCCGCAATGGCGGTGCGCTTCATTTCGTCGGCGCTGGCGCTGGCAGCGTCGGCCTGGTTCGGATCGTCGATCAGGGGACGAAGCTCGACCAATTGCTTGTCGAGCTGCTCGCCCGCTGCGACCAAGGCGGCCACGGCCGTTGCCGGCGCTCCCGCCTTGCCGGCTTCGTCCGCCAGTGTCCGCTCGTCCGCGGCGATCCCGACGACGTCGGCCAGCTTGGCCGGCTCCGAACTGGTCGTCAGCGCCGGGATGACGTCGAACGAATTGTCGCCCTCGCCGCCCTGGCCGAGCAGCAGGAAACCGCCGCCGACCGCCACCAGCGCGGCCAGGGCGCCGCCACCGGCAAGCAGTGCAGAGCGCTGCTTCTTGAACCAGGGTTCCGCCTCGCCCTTCGACCGGTCGAGGGGCTTGGCCGGCTTTCGCACCGCCGGAGCCTCGGCTTCCGCCAGCGCGACTGCGGGCGCAGCTTCAGCCGGTTCCTCGTCTTGCGGTTCCGATACCTCCTCGACGGGCGGTTCGGCGGCCGCGGCGGCCTTTTTCTTCTTCGAGGCCTTGGTTTCCTGGCCGGCCTTCTTGAACTCCACGTCGCGCGGATCGGACGGCACTCCGGTTTCGAGCATTTCCGGCTTGTCGAACTCGGGCGCGGCGATCGGAACGATCTCGTCGGTCGCGACCTCGTGCGCGAAGAAGCGGGTCGCTTCGTCATCGGTACCGACCGGCACCTCGGCGTCCTTCTTGCCGAACATGGCCAGCCATTCGCGGATCGACTGGGGCCGGTCCGTCGGCTTGATCGTCATGCCGGCGTCGATCGCCTGCAGGAATTTCTTGGTGAAGCCCGGCCAATGCCCGTCGGCCAGCGGCGTCCCCAGCCCGGCGTGCATTCGCTCGAGCACCTCGGGCGGCTTCTCGCCGGTCACGCATTCGTACAGCACGACCGACAGCGCGTAGATGTCGGTCCACGGGCCCTGCGCATAGGTTTTCACATATTGCTCGACCGCCGCGTAGGGCGGCGTGTGGAAAGTGACCGACGTGCTGGTCGCCTCCGCCGCCTCGAACCGCGCGGACCCGAAGTCGATGAGGACCGGCCGGTTGTCGTCGGTGATCAATATGTTGGGCGGCTTGATGTCGCGGTGGAGCACGCCGACGCGGTGGGCGCGGTCGAGGCCTTCGGCGACCGGCTTGATGATGTTCCACAGGCTGCGCTCGTTGAACCGCCTGCCTTCCTTCAGCAGCTTGGACAGCGAAATGCCGTCCTCGAAGTCCATCACCATGTAGGCGGTGCCGTGAATCTCGAACAGGCTGCGCACGCTGACGATGTTCGGATGCCTCGTCGGAGTCGAAAGATTCCAGAGCAGCTTCGCCTCTTCGACGAACTTCTTGAGGCCCAGCGCATGGACCTCCTCGACGTCGGAGCCAATCGGGACGACCGTATCTTCCGCGTCCCGCTCCGAGATAGCGCTCGGAAAATATTCTTTGATCGCAACGAGTTCGCCGAAATAGATTCCGCGGCCCTTATAGACGATGCCGAATCCCCCGACGCCCAGTACGTCCTCAAGGCGCCATTCGCGGATGATCGTCCCGGACGGCAGCGCCTTGTTGCTGTAAGCCTTGCTCAACGGCTTCCCTTTCGGATCAAAACCGAATTAAGGAAAAGTAAATCGCATGAAGCTTTGACAATTGCTAGTCTTGCGCTGTCCCGAAAGCGAGCAGGGGGGATCAAAGTGGGGTTCGATTGCGTCAGCCGGACTCATGTCGGCCTTCGCCGGAAGGTCAACGAAGACGCCGTCACCGTCCGCACGGAGCGCGGCCTGTGGGCGGTCGCCGACGGAATGGGCGGCCACGATGCCGGCGATGTCGCGAGCGCCAAGGTGACGGATGCGCTGGCCCGGCTGCCGGTGGTCTACAGCCTCGACGATCTGGCGCACTCGGCGGTCGGCGCGCTGGAGCGGGTCAACCGGGAACTGGTCGAGTTGGCCAATTCATCGAACGCCGCCCGCTCCATCGGCAGCACGGTCGTCGGCCTCGCCATCGCCGGCACCGAATATCGCTGCTTCTGGGCCGGAGACAGCCGCGCCTACCGCGTCCGGGACGGCCAAATCCGCCAGCTCAGCCGCGACCACAGCATGGTGCAGGACCTGGTCGACGCGGGAATGCTCCAGCCTGAGGAGGCGCACAACCATCCCAACGCCAATATCATCACCCGGGCGGTCGGCGCGAACGAGGAGCTGAAAGTCGACCTTGCCAGCGGGGACGCCCTGCCCGGCGATCAATTCCTGCTGGCCAGCGACGGACTGACCCGAATCGTCGAGGATGACGAGATCGCCGCCGTCATGACCGCCTGCCCGCCGTCGGCCGCCGCCGACCGGCTGGTAGAAACGGTGCTGTCGCGGGGCGCTCCCGACAATGTCGCGATCGTCATCGTCAGGGTGACTTGACGCTCAACCGGACCAGTGAAGCGGAAGCAGCAGCTCCAGCCGGTTTCCTTGCTCGGTGACGTCGTAGCTGACGAACTGTGCCCAGGCATTGACGATGTCGATTCCGGCGGCGCCGCCGCGCTCGGTCCGCTCGACCTTGCGGGACATATCGCGGGGATCGAACGGATTGCCCGGATCGACGATCACGATGGCGATTCCGGCGGGATCGTTGCGGAAGCTGAGCTCCACTTCGTCCGCCGCCGTCACCCCGCCATGGTCATAGAGGTTGGCGACCAGCTCCTCGACGACGATGCACAGGCGCGCAAGCTCGTCACGTTCCAGCCATTGCGTCGTTCCGAACCGCTCGGCCGCCGCCGCCGCGTCGGCGATTGCGCGGCTTCCGCCGACGCGGCAGATCATCTGTTCCAAATCGGATTCGCCTGCGCTCACCTTATTAGCTATGTCACGTAACCGAAACGGTTGGGAGGCCCGCAATGCTTCGCTTGCCTGTCGCGCTTGGATTATTGAGTCTTTTCGCCACATCTCCCGCCGCCGCCGAAATCGCCCGGATCAAGCAGGTCAGCGGCACGGCCGCGATCGAACGCAGTTCGCAGCGGCTGAAGCCCAGTCCCGGCTTCCATCTCCTGCCCGGCGACCGGCTCGTCACCGGCAAGGACGGGCGGATGAGCCTGACGTTCATCGACAACACCCGCTTCGCCGTCGGGCCCAACAGCCGGATTTCGGTCAGCGAATTCCAATATGACCGGACCCGCCAGCGCGGAACCTTCCTCACGAGGATCGATCGGGGCTCGCTCGCGGTCGTCTCGGGCCGAATCGCCAAGTCCAACCGCGATGCGATGAAGGTCAGGACTCCCAACAGCCTGCTGGGCGTTCGCGGGACAAAGTTCATCGTGGAGATTCCCGAGTGAAGCGCCGGTCCGTCCTGGCCGCGGCGCTCCTGCTTGGAGGCTGCGCCACCCCGTCACTGGTCCTGCTTCCGGACGACGGAGGGCATCAGGGCGCGGTCGCCGTCCTGGAGGCGGACGGCAAGCCGGTTGAAGCCGTCATCTCGCAGGGCAACAGCCGGACCGCTCTGGGCTCGGCCTCGCCTGTCGCCAAGCCGCTCGGACGCAAGGGACTGAGGCCCCAGGAAACGGCGCTCATTGGCGGACTGCCGCCGCCGGCGCGAAGCTTCCTCCTCTATTTCGACCAGGGAACGACCACGCTCACTCCGCAGTCGCAGTCCGTGCTGGCCGAAATCAGGGCGGAGATCGCCACCCGTTCCGGCCCCGAGGTCGAAGTGACGGGCCATACCGACAGCGTCGGCAGCGAGGACGACAATGATCGCCTGTCGATGCTTCGCGCCGAGGAAGTTCTCGGATGGCTCGCTTCGCAGGGCTTCGACCGCTCCTTGATGTCCGCTGTCGGCCGGGGCGAGCGTCAGTTGATGCAGCCGACGCTCGACAATGTCGCCAATGCCGCTAACCGCCGGGTCGAGGTCATCGTCCGCTAGGCGGCGCCCAGGTAACGCACCGCCATCACGGTCAGGTCGTCGGTCGCCTCAAGCCCGTCCTCGAAGGAGCGGACCTCCGCCCGGATCGCTTCGCAGATCGCGCTCGCGCTGCCCGGCTTGAGTGCGCCCGATGTCAGCAATCGCCCACTTCCGAACAGCTCGCCCTGTTGGTTTTGAGCCTCCGTCACGCCATCGGTGATCAGGACCAGCGTTTCGCCGGGATTCAAGCGCAGCGTCTCGTCAGGGTATGGGAAGTCGACGATGCAGAATGGCGGTCCGCCGTCCAGCCGGACGCGCCTCACTTCCCCGTCCGCTCCGACGGCAAGCGGGTCTTCGTGACCGGCGCTGGCCATCCGCACGTCGCCGCTCGCAAGGTCCAGCACTCCGATCAGCATCGTCACGCTCATCGCCTCGCTATAATCCTTGAGCAGCTCCTGATTGATGGCCGCGGCGATCGCCGACGGGTCGCCCGCCCGGTGCGCAAGCGCCGTGCCGGTCAGCGCCTTCGACATGGCCATGAACAGAGCGGCCGGAACTCCCTTTCCCGTGACATCCGCGATCGCGAAGGCGATCCGGTCGTCGCCCAGCTTCACCGCATCGTAAAAGTCTCCGCCGACGGACCGCGCGGGCTCCAGCAGCGCATCGAGATCGACCCGCTTATCGAACGCGCGCAATTTTTCGCGCGGGGGCACCATTCCAAGCTGGATCGCCCGGGCCGCCTGCAGCTCTCCCTCCGTCTCCGCCGCCTCGATCCGTTCCTGGATTAGCGTTTCGCGAAGCCGTTCCCGGTCTGCCCGTGCCAAGGCGAACAGGGCGATCGCAACGCCGGCCGCCGCCCCGCCGCCCACCAGCAAGGGCCTCGCGGGATCGATCAGCAGCGACGCGCCAGAAAAACCGAACCAGCATGCGACCGGAATGGCGACGAACATCGCCGCCACCGCGAACCGATAGGCGCGGCCCCATAAGGCGATTCCAAGCGCGATGAGGGCAAGCAGGCCCGCTGCCGCCCATTCAACGGCCCCTGCCCATGCGGGACGGTCGAGCCAGCCCCCACGGACAATCGCATCGACCGCCTGCGCCTGGACCAGCGGCCCATATTCTTCCGCCCTGATCGGCGTCGCGGCGATGTCGGAGGTTCCGTCGGCCGAAAGCCCGATCAGCACCGGCTTGCCGGCGAATTCGTCGGGCTTCAGATGCCGGGCGTTGCCGATCACGTCGGCGGCAGAAACCAGCTTTTCAGGCGGAAAGTCGCCGAAGCGAAGTTTCATTCGCCCGTCGCTTCCGATTGGAACGCGC
>CBFGLY010000020.1:0-10314 GCA_965649725.1 uncultured Sphingomonas sp. | reverse complement strand
GCGCCATTGCCCGCGATCCGCCAGCGCGACAGGTCGAACCGGTCGGCGGCCTTGGTCTGCGAGCTCATCCGGCGCGAGCAGATGTCGTAGCCGAAGGTCGGGGAGTAGGAGAGGGTGGTGCCGGGATTGCGGCTGACGAGGTCGAGCCAGGCGAGCGGGCGCCGGGCGAAATCCTCGGTCTTCAGATAGTCGACGCTCAGCTGGTTCGCGACCGGCGAGAGCATGCAGCCGACCAGGCCCATGTCATGATACCAGGGCAGCCAGCTGACGCAGCGGTCGCTGTCCTGGACCTCAACCCCGAGCCCGTGCGAGCGCAGATTGTCGAGCAGGGCGCGGTGCGTGACCGCGACACCATGGGGGAAGCGGGTCGAGCCGCTACTATATTGAAGATAGCCGATCTCGTCGGCGTCGGCCTTTGGAAGCTCCCCTTCGGCCGGTTCGACGCCCGCCAGACTGTCCCAGTCGCGCGCCTCGACACCCAGTTTCTGCGCCGCAGCGACCGCATATTCGGTCAGCTCGGGCGGATAGAGGAACAGCTGCGGATCGCTGCTGGTCAGCATGACGACGAGCTGGTCGACATAGGCGTCCCGGCCGCCGAAGCTGGTCGGAAGCGGCAACGGCACCGGCCACAGGCCCGCGTAGATGGCGCCGAAGAAGCAGGCCGCGAATTCGGCTCCGGTCTCGGCGATCAGCGCGAGCCGGTCGCCCTTGTTCAACCCCATCGCCATGAACCGCCGGGCATGGGCCAGCGCATCCTCGCGAAGCTCCGAATAGGGGTAGGCCCGGAGAAGCGTCGCGCGGGCGTCATGGAAATTCATGCCGCGATTGCCCTTGGCGGCATAATCGAGCGCTTCGCCAAGCGTCGCGAAGTCGGCGATGCGACGCGGCAGCAGGTCCAGCGTGGGCGTATAGCCCGGGGCTGCAAGGCCTCCATCGATCGTGTCGTTGCGGTCGAGCACGCGCTTGTTCCTGTCAAATTGCCGTGACCGGCGCGTAATAGCCGGCGGGCCGGCGCCCATGCCGGCCTCTTTGCCTGATGGTGGGGGACTGTGGCACAAACATGGCCATGTCATCCCGCCACCCGCGCAAGCCTCGCCCGCCGCTCAGCGCCGCGAAGCTCGACGAACTGGCCTTATTCTATGTCAGCCGCTTCGCCACCAGCCGGTCGAAACTGCTCGCTTATCTGAAGCGCAAGCTGCGCGAACGGGGATGGGACGGCGACGGCGAGCCCGACCTCGGCGCGCTGGCCGACAGGCTGGTCCGCCTCGGTTATGTCGACGATCGCGCATTTGCGCTTGCCAAGGCCCGGTCGCTGACGGCCCGCGGCTATGGCGAACGGCGTGTCGGGCAAGCGCTGACGGCGGCCGGCATCGGCGAAGACGAAGCCGGCGACGCTCGGCTGCTGGCGCAATCGGAGGCGGTCGACGCGGCCCTTCGTTTCGCGCGGCGGCGCTCGATCGGGCCCTTTGCGGCGGCGATCCCGGATCCGAAGTCGCGCGAACGGGCGCTGGCCGCGATGGTCCGGGCCGGACACCGCTTCGGCCTGTCGAGAGCCATCGTCGACCTGTCGCCGGGCGATGAAGCAGATGTGGAGGCTCTCGCCGAAACCTGTTAAACTGTCACTTAATGTCGGTTTCACGACACAACTGTCCGTGATAAGGACGAAGTCGTGCAGCGTTTAAGTGCCGAAACGACTCAGGAGCAGCAATTGACGGGTGAGCCACCGGCCTCTCTCGCCGACGAGCTTCCTGAAGGTCAGCATTGTACGGGACGGGTCAAATGGTTTGACGCGACCCGCGGCTTCGGCTTCCTGATTTCCGACGACTGCGAAGGGGACATTTTGATCCACTTCAGCGTGCTGAAGGAGCATGGCCGCCGCTCGCTTCCCGAAGGCGCCACCGTCGAATGTATCGCCGCCCACCAGGACCGCGGCTTCCAGGCGCGCAAGATATTGTCGATCGACCTTTCAACGGCCTTGCCGATGCCGGCCCGTCCGGTCCATGCTTCGGGCGAGCGCGCGGACCGCAAGGCCTTGGCCGAGGGCGCGGGCGAGTATGAGCCGGTGGAGGTCAAATGGTTCAACCGCGTCAAGGGCTACGGCTTTCTCAATCGCGCCGGCGAGGGGGAGGATGGCGAGGACATCTTCGTCCATATGGAGACGGTGCGGCAGTCGCAGATCGTCGACCTTCAGCCGGGGCAGCAATTGCAGGCGAGGATCGCGGCAGGGCGCAAGGGCCTGACCGCCGTCGAGCTTCGCGAACCCTGATCGCGCGGGCCGCCGGGCTCAGCCTGATCGCCGCATTGGCCGCTTGCCAGCCTTCGATGTCCAACGCCGTCGAGCTCGAGCGATCGGCCGCCGGGCTGGAGCAAGTCCCGCTGACCATTACGTCCAAGGCGCGCAAGCACCGCTTCGTCGTCGAGGTTGCGGCAACGCCGGAGGAACAGGCCTATGGCCTGATGAACCGGTCCGACCTGGCCCCGGACCGCGGGATGATCTTCCCGATGGACCCGCCGCGCGACGCCAGCTTCTGGATGAAGAATACGCTGATCCCGCTCGACATCATCTTCGTCCGTCCCGACGGCACCATCGCCAATATCGCGGCCAACACCGTTCCCATGTCGCTGGAACCGATCCCGTCCGACGGGCCCGTCAAGGCGGTCCTGGAAATCGCCGGGGGCAGGGCGGGCGAACTGGGCATCGAGCCCGGCGACACGGTGGACTGGTAGCGCCAAGCGGGTTGCGCGGGGCACTGCAAAGCGGCAAAGGCGCCCTCATCATGGGTTTATTCGCAAACGCCTTCACCTGGTGGAACGGGGCCTCCTGGGGCACCAGCCTGGTCTCCCGCCGCCACGGCGAGGAAGCCGGCCGCGACGAGGCCGGAAACATCTATTTCCGCCACCGCGACGATCCGAAGCGCCGCTGGGTCATCTACCACGGGTCCAACGACAGCAGCCGGGTCCCGCCCGGGTGGAACGCCTGGCTTCGCGGAACCATCGACGAGATTCCGGAAAAATCGCTTCCCGAGCGGCGCAAGTGGGAAAAGGCGCCCGAGCCGAATCTGACGGGAACCGCGTCCGCCTATCGCCCCTCCGGCTCGATGAACGGCCTGGACGTTCGCGCCGCGGCGACCGGCGACTATGAGGCGTGGAAGCCCGACCAGGCGTGACCGTAGCCCGCTCCCTGCTGATCCTGGCCTTGCTGGCCCCCGTGGCCGCCTGCGATTTTGCGCGCCAGGGCAATGAAATCGAGGGGAATGAGGCGGTTACGATCGACGTACCTCGCGGGACCGGCGACCTCGCCGGCGTCACTCCGATGGCGCAGCGCGTCGCCGTGCTCGGCCTGCTCAACAAGCGCAATGGAATCGTCCGCGACCTGAAGCTTCGTCCCGGCCAGGCGATCCGCGTGAAGGACGTGACGGTCCGCCTCAGGGCCTGCGAGACGACGGCGCCGTGGGAGCAGGAAAAGCTGACCGGCGCGTTCGTCCAGATGGACGTGAAGCGGCCCGACGGGCAGTGGGTGCGGCGCTTCTCCGGCTGGCTCTACAAGGAAAGCCCCTCGCTGAACGTCGTCGAGGATCCGGTTTACGATGTGTGGCCCAAGAGCTGCGCGATGACATGGCCGGCCGGACCCGACGCACCGCCGCCGCCCTCCGCCTCCAGCAGCCGGTCGAGCGCTCCGAAATCCGGCGGAGGAAGCGCGGAGTCGAGCGAGTCGGGCGATGCCGACAGTGCCGCTCCCGACAGCAGCGAGCCGCCCGCTGCCGAACCGCTCGCTCCCGCGGACGACAATGCCGAGCCCAACAATCCGGCATAGCGCTCGCGGCTGACGGCGACCGCGCCGAGCGAGGCTAGGTGGCTGGTCATGAACTGGCAGTCGAGCAAGGTGAAATGGCCGACCTTGAGCCGGGCGACCAGCCAGGCGAGCGCGACCTTCGACGCGTCGGTCATCCGGCTGAACATGGATTCGCCGAAGAAGGCGCGGCCGAGCTTGACGCCATAGAGCCCGCCGACCAGCTCGCCCTCGTGCCAGCATTCGATCGAATGGGCATGTCCGACTGCGTGAAGCCCCAGGGTTGCCCGCTCGATGACCGAGTTGATCCAGGTCTCATCCCGGTCCGCGCAGGCCAGCAGCACCTCGTGAAAGGCGCGGTCGCGAGTGACCTCGAAGCGGCCCGACCGGACCTTCCGGGCGAGCGAGCGCGACAAGTGAAACGACTGAAGCGGGATGATCGCCCGGCTTCGCGGCTCGACCCAGAAGATGTCGCCGGCGTCGCGGCTGTCGGCCATCGGGAAAATCCCGGCCGCATAGCCGCGCAGCAGCATCCTGGGATCGAGCCCGGTCACAGAAGTTCGCGCACCTCTTCCTGGGGGCGGCAAAGGCGCACGCCCTTGTCCGTTTCGACGAGGGGACGCTGGATCAGGATCGGATGTTCCATCATCGCGTCGAGAATCTGCTCATCGCTGACCGAGGGGTCGTTGAGGCCAAGCTCGTCGGCGAGCGGTTCCTTGGCGCGCAGGCCCTCGCGCGGGGAGATTCCGGCGCGCTCGTAGAGACGCTGCAGCTCCTCACGGCTGGGAGGGGCTTTCAAATATTCGATCACCGTGACGTCGGCGCCTTCATTGTTCAGGATTTCCAACGTCTTGCGCGACGTCCCGCACATCGGGTTGTGGTAGATGGTGGCCTTCATTTGCGCTCCGTTCAAATATCGTTGCCGATGGTGCCACACAGAGGCGGCGCATAACAGCGGTAACGACAGCGCGACGACGAAGTTCGTTAAGTCCCCGGAACCTCCTGCCCTCAATGTCGTTAGGCCGAGGTGACTTGTGCACCGCTGCCGGGGGCGTCGGGTCCTGGAGCACGGTCCAATAGAGACAGCAGAAAAAGGGAGTCAGAATATGCGTAAGTCGATGATGGCGATTTTGCTCGCCGGTACGATTTCGCTCAGCGCGTGCGCGACCAACAGCCGTGAGGCTGGCGACATTGCGCAGGGCGCGGCGATCGGCGCGGCCGGTGGCGCCGCCGTTGGCGCGGTAGTTCCGGGCGTGAACGTGATCGAAGGTGCAGCGATCGGTGCGGCGGTCGGCGGTCTCGCCGGCGCGGTCTGGGCCGACAACAACAATGACGGCTATGCCGACGGCTATGTGCAGAACGGCACATATTATTCGGGCACGCCTTCGGGCTATGACCCGACCCTTCGCCGCGTGGCGACGGGCGCTCTCGGCGGCGCGGCGCTTGGCGCGGCTGCCGGCGCGGTCATTCCGGGCCTGAGCGTGGTCGAAGGCGCCGTCGTCGGCGCTGCGATCGGCGGTCTCGCCGGTGCCGTGTGGGCCGACAACGATCGTGACGGCCGTGTCGACGGCTATGTCTACAACGGTCAATATTATCAGGGCACGCCGCAAGGCTATACCCCGACGAACACCATGCCGGCCCCGATGGCCACGGGTGAACGCGGCTAATGCCTGACCGGATCGTTTCCGGACGGTCCAGCAAGCCCGCCGGTCGCTTCGCGCGCCCGGCGGGTTTTGCATTGGCCGCCCTTGTATCGCTTGCCGCCGCGCAGCCTGCCTTTGCCGAAGCGCTGTTTTCGGCCGAACCGCAGACGGCCGCGGCCCAAGCCGCCGGTCCCCGGTGGTTCGCCGATGGCGACACCAGGGCGGCAAGGGCGCTGGTCGACCTCCTCGAAAGCTCGAGGCTCGACGGGCTCGACCCATCCCGCTTCTCCGCACTTTCCCTCGCCAAGGCCGTCAACCGGCTGGAATGGGGGAGCGGAAAGAAGACGAAGGACGTGGAACGACGTCTCAACGAGGCTTTCGTCCGCTATGTCCAGGCGCTTCGCTCCGGCGCCGGCCAGGGATGGATCCTGGTCGACAAGGAATTGGCGCCGGGCCGCGAAACCCCGGCTCAGATCCTGGCGCGCGCCGCGGCGGCGCCTTCGCTTGCCGATTACATCGGCGAAATGCGGTTCATGCACCCCGCCTATGCCGAGCTTCGAAAGAGCCTGGCCCTCGCCGACGAGGAAGGGGGCGCGCAGTCCCAGGCGCTGCTTCGCCTGAACATGCGGCGTTTGAAGATCCTTCCCGCCGCGGGCCGCTACATTTTGGTGAATGCGGCGGCGCAGCGGCTGCAGATGATCGACGACGGCCGGATCGTCGACCAGATGAAGGTGGTGGTCGGCAAGCCCAAGAACCCGACCCCGGTGATGGCGGCCTATATCCGCTACGCCGCGCTCAATCCTTATTGGGAAGTCCCGCCGGACCTCGCCGCCGAACGGATCGCTCCGAACGTGGTCGACGAGGGTCTCGGCTACCTCAAGAAGCATGGCTATGTCGTCCTGTCGGACTGGGGCCAGACCCCGGAGCGCGTCGATCCGGCGACGATCGACTGGCAGGGCGTGGCCGACGGCAAGGTCCTTGTCCGCGTTCGCCAGAATCCGGGTCCGTACAACGCGATGGGCCGGATGAAATTCATGTTCCCGAACAGCGAGGGCGTCTATCTTCACGACACGCCCGACAAGCAATTGCTGCAGGAAGCGGCGCGGCTGTTCAGCGGCGGCTGCGTCCGGCTGGAGGACGCGCCGCGACTCAGCAAATGGATGTTCGGGGAGACGCTCGATCCCAAGGGCGCGGCGCCGGACGAGAAGGTCGAACTGAAAAAGCCGATCCCGGTCTACATCGCCTATCTGACCGCAATGCCTGAAGACGGGCGGATCGCCTTCTATGAGGATATCTACGGCCGGGACGAGGCGGCGTTGGCCGGGCAAAATCCGACCGGCGAAAGCTCGCAACTGTCCAGCCTTCGCTAAAGCCGCCAGGTCGCGACATATTCGAGAGTGTAGGGGATCGCCCGTCCCCGATCGTCCTGCGCCGGCCTGAACCGGAGCCTTTGCGTCAGCAACGGGCACAGACCGGAGTCCACGACCGAGTCGCCGCTCGACCGGACGACCCGGCAATTGCTTGCCGTCCCGTTGGTTTGAACGCGCAGGGAAACCATGGCGGAGCCGCTTGGCAGCCGCCCGGCGGCCAATGAGCGATAGTCCCTGCGGCTGACATTCCGGATCAGGCGCGCGGGGGAATAGCCGGAATAATCGCCAGACCCGCCGCCGCCGCGCCCGCTTCCGGAGCCTCCCGCGCCAGGCCCGGTCCCGGCATTGGCCGCGCCGGCATTGGCCGCCGCGCCGGTTCCGGCAACTGGCGCTGCAACGACGGGGGGCGTCGCGGGGACCGGGATGCGCGGCTTGGGGGCGACCACTTCGGTCGGCTCCGCCTTCTTGCCGGCCGCACCTTCCTCTTCCTTCGCACGATCCGCTTTCGGCTGGGGCGGGGAAGGAGGCGGAGGCGGTGGCTCCTTGATGTCGATCAGCACCGTCGGGGCGGATTCCCCGATCATCGAGACTGCGCCTGGGCTGGTCAGAACCAGGGCCGCGATGGCGGCGTGGACCGCCACCACTGCAGCAATCGCCTTGGCTCGATCGGGGCGCGACGGATTTGCGCTATATCTGGCCATCGTTTCCATTCGGGGAAACGCGCAAAGCGCGGAAAATATGCGCGCCCATTGTTGCCGAGCGTGGCTTGTGGCAGCGTCCGCCGGGTGACAGGGGCATCCGATCCCGCGAGCCGGCGAAAGCAACTGAGCGAGGCGCTGCAGCGCGCCGGCCGCGGTGAAAAGCCCGCGCTTGAAAGCATTTACCAGGCCACTTCCGCGAAGCTGTACGGCATCTGCCTGCGTATCTTGAACGACCGGCAGGAAGCGGAGGATGTGTTGCAAGAGGTCTATGTGAGCGTGTGGCGCCGGGCGGGAAGCTTCGATCCCGTGCGCGCGAGCCCCATCACCTGGCTTGCGACGCTCGCGCGGAACCGGGCAATCGACCGGTTGCGCATGCTCAAGCGGACGGCGGGCTACCAGCCGGTCGAGGCGGCCGCCGAGGTTGCCGACGATTCGCCGGACGCGCTTGCCGGGCTCGAAACGCGCGAGGAGTCGCGGCGGCTGGCGGGGTGCATCGGGGAGCTTGAGGACCGAACCCAAATGGCGATCCGCTCGGCCTTCTTCGCCGGGCTGACCTATTCCGACCTGGCCGACAAGGCCGGCGTGCCGCTCGGAACGATGAAAAGCTGGATCCGGCGGGGCTTGATGAAGTTGAAGGAATGCCTGCAGCGATGACCGACCGCGAATATCTTGCCGCGGAACATGCGCTCGGCATCCTCGAAGGGGAGGAGCTGGTCGAAGCGCGCGGACTGCTTGCGTCCGACGAGGAGTTCGCGCGCGAGGTCGAGGCTTGGGAAGAGCGTCTCGCGCCCCTGTTCGACGAAATGGGCGAGGAAACGCCGCCCGAAGCCGTATGGCAGCGGGTGAAGGCCGAGATCGACAATGGCCGATCCGGCGACGTGACCGAACTCAGGAAACGGCTGGGCTGGTGGAAAGGGATGGCGGCTGCGGCGTCGGCAGTCGCTGCTTCGCTCGCCCTGGTCGTGGCCTATGATGTCACCCGTCCGCCCCCGCCGGTCGAAGCGCCACAGGCGCGGGGCCAGGTGATGGTCGCTTCGCTGATGTCCGAGGACAAGGCGATGATGATGTCGGCGACCTGGGAGCCGGACGACCGCAGCCTGATGGTCACGCCGGGCAATATGCCGCCCGAGCCCGGCCGCAGCCACGAGCTTTGGATCATTCCCGCCGACGGCACGCCGCGCTCGCTCGGCCTGGTGACTGGCGCCGGGCCGCAGCGGATGGATGTTCCGGCCGACATGGCCGCTCATTTCGCCGAAGCCGCGACGCTCGCCGTCTCGGTCGAACCCGAAGGCGGATCGCCTGGACCGGGTCCGACCGGACCGGTCGTCGCCAGCGGAGCGCTTGCAAAGGTCTGACCGCTGCATCCGCGGCGATGCGCCCGACGTAACTCCTGACGCACTCCGGCCACGGAGGATAACAGGAGGAAATTCACATGATCAGCTTCTCGCCTTTCGCGATCGCCGGCGCGGCCGCGCTCGCGCTCTCGGGCTGCGCCACCATGAACGACACGATGGACGAGCCCGCCATGGCATCGAGCGCTTCGGTGCCGATGGTCGGCGGCGCGCCGATGTACCCGAGCAAGACCATCGTCGAAAATGCGGTGAACTCCGCGGACCACACGACGCTGGTCGCGGCGGTCAAGGCGGCGGGGCTGGTCGACACGCTCTCGGGGCCGGGGCCCTTCACCGTCTTCGCGCCGACCAACGACGCCTTCGCCAAGCTTCCCGCCGGCACGGTCGACACTCTGTTGAAGCCCGAGAACAAGGCCATGCTGACCTCGGTGCTGACCTATCACGTCGTACCCGGCCGGATGACCGCTGCAGACCTGATGGCGGCGATCAAGGCTGGCGGCGGCCAGGCGAAGCTGACGACGGTTCAGGGCGGCACGCTGACCGCATCGTTGATGGGCGACATGATCATGCTGGTCGATGCCAAGGGCGGCATGGCGCACGTCACGCAGGCCAACGTCATGCAGTCGAACGGCGTGATCCACGTCACCGACGCGGTTTCGCTCCCCGGTTGAGGAGCGACGGCCGGCCCGTTGCGCCCCTTTGCCGGGCCGGCCGCACCGACTGCCAAGATTCAGGAAGATTCCGGGGGTTCAACGACGAAAGAAACAGGAGGAATGCCATGTCTCGTTCAAGCAGGAAACTGATGACCCTTGCGATTGGCGGAATCGCCATGACCCTCGCAACCGCGGCGGCCGCGCAGGACTATAAGGTCAATCTGCGCGCGCTTAACCGGAGCGGAGTGACCGGCAGCGGATCGCTGACGCTCAGCCCCGACAAGACGCAGCTGACCGTCAGGATCGACGCGACCGGCCTGGAAAAGAACCAGGTTCACGTCGGCCACATCCACGGCATCGTCGCCAGCGGCAACCAGCCGGCGGATTCGTCGATCCCGAGCCCGAAACAGGACAGCGACAAGGACAAATTTGTCGAGCTGGCCGAAGGGCTGGTGACCTATGGTCCGATCCTGATCACGCTTGGGACCGACAATGGCGGCAACCTCGATCCCGACGGCGACGGCACGATCCATTATCAGCAGACCTTCAACCTCGACGATGCCGGGATCTATGCCGACACGTTCGACAAGATGTCGGTCATCGGATCGGGCAATTCGCTCCAGCTGCGCGAAATCATCATCCACGGGCTTAGCGTCCCCGCCGTCGGCGTCGCGCCGGGCGAAGTTGACGGAACGGCCGGCTACAAGACCGTGCTTCCGGTCGCGGGCGGCGAGATCGGCACCGCGGGCGACGCGCTCAAGTTCCGCACGGTCCCTCGAGGCCGCTAGGACGATATGGCGGCCGG
>CBFGLY010000019.1:0-10324 GCA_965649725.1 uncultured Sphingomonas sp. | reverse complement strand
CGCTGCTCACGGTTCATCGCTGGCTGGGGACGAGCATCGGAATCGCCGGCCTCGCCCTGGCCATCTTCGCGCTTCGCAGGCCGCAGGCTTATCGCGGCCGCGGGATGATCGCGGTGCTGACGATCGTCACGGTCGCAATCGTCGCCCAGGGCTGGCTCGGCGGCGCTCTGGTCCACGGCGCGGATCATTTGAACTGGTGAGATGAGGGGGGTAGCCGGCGACACGCGGCCCCTACGCTTCGCTACGGGAGCCCGTGCTCGGCATGTCCCCCGGACAGGCTGCGCGTAGGGCTGGTGGAGCTGAGGGGAATCGAACCCCTGACCTCTGCAGTGCGATTGCAGCGCTCTCCCATCTGAGCTACAGCCCCGCGCCCTCCGGTGAGGCGGCTCATTAGCCGCGCTTTCCCCTTGTGGCAACGCCCCGATCGCTCGTTTTTCACCTTGCCGTCCTTGGCCGTCGTTTCGGCTTCGTCACCGGAACGAGCCCCCTCGAAAATCGTTACATTTCAAGAGGACATCAGAGCGGGCCGGGGCCAGTCCCAAAGGAGGAAAATTTCATGGCATACGACCGTTACGACAATCGCAGCGGCTGGCGCGAGCCGCGTTCGCGCTATTCGAGCGATGATCGAGGCCGGGATCGCTTCGGCCGCGACGACCGTGGCGACCGCGGGTTCTTCGAACGGGCCGGCGACGAAGTGGCAAGCTGGTTCGGCGACGAGGATGCGGAGCGCCGCCGGCGCATGGACGCCCGCCAGGACCGCTATGACCGGCCCGACGACGACAGCCGCCGCGCCTTCATGAGCGACGAGGACTATTCGCGCTACGACCGCCAACCGCGGTTCCGCGACGAAGGCTATCGCCGCCCCTACACCGGGCGCTTCAGCAGCGGCCGCGATCGGGGCTCCGAAGGGCGCTATCAGCCCTACACCGGCGACTACGGACGCAGTGGAAGCAGCGATTGGGACGAAGAGCGTTCCAGCCGGTTCACCGGAATGGCATCGACTTCGGGCTCGATGAGCGATCCGCACTACAGCGAATGGCGGCGCCGCCAGCTCGACGAGCTGGACCGCGACTATGACGACTATCGCCGGGAGAACCAGTCGCGGTTCGAAAACGACTTTTCGTCGTGGCGCACCACCCGCCAGTCGAAGCGCCAGATGCTCGGCCAGGTCCGCGAGCATATGGAAGTGGTCGGGTCGGACGAGCAGCCGGTCGGCAAGGTCGACTGCGTCCGCGGCGATCGCATCATGCTCACCAAGAGCGACAGCGACGATGGCCGGCACCATATGCTGAGCTGCTCGCAGATCGACCGGATCGAAGGCGACAAGGTGATCCTCGACCAGCCGGCCGAGGAAGCGAAGAGCAAGCTCTACCGGCAGGATCGCGGCGCGATGTTCGATCGCGACGACGACCGGGAACGCGGTCCGCACATGCTGAACCGCAGCTTCTCGGGCACTTACTAACGTCCCGCTTATCCTGCCTGGGAGTGCCCCCCGGCAGGTGATGGAGGGCCCGGCTGCCGACCAACGGCGGCCGGGCCTTTCGTTTGTCCGGAGAGCGGCCTAATCGGTTTCGAAACGCGACGAGAGGGAGAGGCAAATGGCGAGGGCATGGCACCTGATGCGGCGGCCGAAGGGAGTGCCGGTGATGGACGACTTCGCACTGAAGGAGGTCGCCGTCGCGGACCTGGACGAAGGCATGGTGCGGGTCGCCAACCGCTGGCTGTCGGTCGATCCCTACATGCGCGGCCGAATGAACGACGTAAAAAGCTACGTCCCGCCGTTCGCTCTCGATGAGCCGATGTCGGGCGGCGCGGTCGGCGAGGTCGTCGAGAGCCGCGATCCGGGCTTCGCGCCGGGCGACATGGTGCTGCACATGAGCGGCTGGCGCGACGAAACGGTCGAGCCGGCGTCGAACTTCAACAAGCTGCCCGCCATCCCCGGCGTCGAGCCGCAGGCCTTTCTCGGCAACCTCGGGCTCACCGGGGGCACCGCCTATTTCGGACTGCTCGAGGCGGCGAGCGCGAAGGAAGGCGATATCGTCTTCGTCTCCGCTGCTGCGGGAGCGGTCGGATCGGCGGTGGTGCAGATCGCCAAGGCCAAGGGCATGACCGTGATCGGATCGGCCGGCGGGGCTGAAAAATGCGATTTCGTCCGCTCGCTCGGCGCCGACCAGGTCGTCGATTACAAGGCCGGCCCGGTCCTCAAGCAGCTGGCGGAGGCTGCTCCGAAAGGCATCGACGTCTATTTCGACAATGTCGGCGGCGATCATCTCGACGCGGCGCTGGCGCTCGCGCGGCAGAATGCGCGCTTCGCCATTTGCGGAATGATCGAAGGCTATAACGACGCCCAGCCGACGCAGCTTCGATACATCATGCGGATCATCGCGATGCGCATCCGCCTGCAGGGCTTCATCTACACCGATTACATGGGACAGATGGGCGATTTCTACCGCGAGATGGGGGGCTGGATCGCCGGCGGCCAGGTCAAGGGACGCGACACGGTGGTCGAGGGCCTGGAGAAGATGCCCGACGCCTTCCTCGGCCTGTTCAGCGGAGCCAACACCGGCAAGATGCTGGTCAAGCTCTAGGCTCGCTCCACCTCCCGGTCGGCGTCGACCGCCGCCAGAGGGCGGACCGCCGGGCCGTTAAGCACGCTGCCGTCGATGGCGAACTGACTTCCATGGCAGGGACAGTCCCAGCATTTCTCCGTCCCGTTCCAGTGGACGATGCAGCCGACGTGGGTGCAGACCGCGGAATGTTCCTCGATCCTGCCGTCCTCGTGGCGGTAGGCCGCCACCTTGGCGACTCCCCGGCGGATGACCGCGCCCTCTCCAGGCTTCAACTCGTCGACGGAGCCGATCTCGCCCGGCGTCGCATATTCCGACAGGTTGGAGATGGCCGCCCCCTGCCCCTTGGCATATTCGCCGAGAGTCCCGGCGCTCGCCGGCTTTCGCGACGGATCGAACAGGTCGGCGAAATGAGCCTTCTCGCCGCGGAGCAGGGCGGCGAAGTTCAGCGACCCCGCGACCGCATTGGTGATGCCCATGCCGCTGTCGCCGCTGTGAAGGAAGGTGCGTTGCGACCCCGGAGTCCGGCCCGAATAGGGCAGATAATCGGCCGGCTCCTGGACCTGGCCCGACCAGCGGAATTCGACCTCGCCCATCGCCGGGAAGCGGTCGCGCGCCCATTTCTCCAGGCGGCGGAACCGCTCTTCGCCGTCGTCAACCGTCCCGCTGCGATGGTCCTCGCCCCCGACGATCAGCCAGTCGCCGTCGCCGCCGGGCTGAAGCCGGACATAGTGATAGGCTTCCAACGTATCCCAGATCAGCGCATCCGGGACCTCGCCGGACGGGATCCGCGCGGCAATGGCGTAGGTGCGCATCGGCACCTGCTTGGTGTGGATTGCGACCGTCGCGTTGACCGGTGAATTGGTGGCGAACATCACCTGGTCGGCGCGAATGCGATGGCCGCTCGCGGTCTCGACCGTCACGCCGTCATGGTCCTCTTCATGACGCGCGTAAGCAGTTCCCGAATGCAGCCTTCCGCCATGCTGAGCGATCGCTCGGGCCAGGCCGGCGCAATATTTCAGGGGATGGAAGCGCGCTTGGTCGGCGAACCGCAGCGCCCTGGTTCCCGCCGGTAGCGGCGCCGGCGCCTCGTCGCTCCACTCGACCCTCATCCCGATGCGGCGGCAGGAATCAAACTCTTCCCGAAGCTGCGACATATGGCCGGGTTCGGCCGGCACCATGAAAGCCTCGACCCGCGCGAAATCCGCGTCGATTCCTTCGTCGCGGCAGATCGTTTCGATGCGGTTGATCGCGGCCACCTGGCTTTCAAAGTTGGTGCGCGTGTCCTCTTGGCCGCGCGCCTTGATCAGCTGATAGTTCCAGTCGTCGCTTTCGGAGGCCAGATGCGCCGTGGTCCGCGCGGTCATCCCGCGTCCGATTTGCCACCGGTCGATGACCATCACGTTCCGGCCGCATCGCGCCGCTTCGTAGGCGCAGGACAGGCCGGCAATCCCGCCGCCGACAACCAGCACGTCGCAGCTGGCGTCGGCCGCCAGCGGCGAGGCCGCGATCGGCTCGGCTTCGGCCATCCACAGCGATTGAGTCTGGTCCTCACGCATTACGCTTCTCCCTCTTGCCGAGGGCAACGCGCGGGCCTGCGTTTCGGATGCGATATTATCGGGCGAAGTTGCAGGCGGACGGCTGGCCGGATTGAAGGCCGGTTCGCAATGCGTTCATCCGCTGAGCCGACGTCCCGTGGGTGAAATTGTCGGGGGACACTTGGCCCTTGGTCAGCATGTCGTCGCCGATCGCTTCCGCCGCGCGCATGCCTTCCTCGATGTCGCCTTGCTCCAGCGCGCCCGATCGAGCGGCCCAGACGCCGGCGTAGCAGTCCGCCTGAAGCTCGACCCCGACCTGCACCTGATTGCCCTCGGCCTGGCCGAGCCGCGCCTGCGCCGATTGGGCGCGGTCCAGCGTGCCCTCCAGGTTCTGAATATGGTGCCCGACTTCGTGCGCGATCACATAGGCCTGGGCGAAGTCCCCGGGGGCACCGAAGCGGCGGCTCAACTCCTCGAAGAAGGCCGGATCGATGTAGATCTGCTGGTCGGTGGGGCAATAAAATGGACCCATCGCGGATTGCGCCGCGCCGCAGCCGGACTGGTCGTAATTGGTGTAGGCGACCATCTTGGTCGGCCGATATTGCGCGCCGGCCTGCTGGAAAATCTGGCTCCAGACCTGTTCGGTGCTGCCCAGGACCTGCCTCATGAAGGTCGCCTGCTCGGCAGGCAGCGTCGATTGGCGCGAGCCACCGCCGCCGCCCAGGATGCCGCCTCCGCCGAGCGATTGCAGGGCGCAATAGCCGAGCACAAGCACGAGGATTCCGACGATTCCGAAACGAGACGCGATCAGCGGCAGGATCATGCCCAGTCCGCCGCCAAGGTTGAGACCGCCGCCTCCGCCGGTCCGGTCCTCGAAATTGTCGCTGCCCGGTCCATCGAACCGCATTCAATCTCTCCTCACCTCTCGTGAGCCAACAATGCTTCACGGCCGTAACGGTTGCAATCGCGACAGCGTGCCGCAACAGGTCGGTCGAAGGAGAATCGCTTGATGAGGCTTCAGGGAAAAACCGCTCTGGTCACGGGCTCCACGTCGGGCATTGGCCTCGCCATCGCCCGCGCGCTGGCCGGGGAAGGCGCCAGCGTCATGATCAACGGATTCGGCGATCCGGCCGAGATTGAAGCCATTCGGGTGGAATTGGAGGAATTGTCCGGCGCCCAGGCGCTGTACGACGGGGCCGACCTTGGCGACGCCGGGGCAATCGAGACGATGATCCGCCGATGCAGCCACGAACTGCGTTCCCCCGACATATTGGTAAACAACGCCGGCATCCAGTTCGTCTCCCCGGTCGCCGATTTCCCGCCCGAAAAGTGGGAGGCGATTTTGCGCATCAACCTGACGGCCGTGTTCCATACGACCCGCCTGGCGCTGCCCGCGATGCGCGAAAAAGGATGGGGCCGGATCATCAACACCGCGTCGGCCCACAGCCTGGTCGCATCGCCGAACAAGTCGGCCTATGTCGCGGCCAAGCATGGCGTTGCCGGCTTCACCAAGACGGTCGCGCTGGAAGCGGCGCGCGATGGAGTGACCGTCAATTGCATTTCGCCGGGCTATGTCTGGACGACGTTGGTCGAGAACCAGATTCCCGACACGATGCAAGCACGTGGCCTGACCCGGGAGCAGGTGATGAACGACGTGCTGCTTGCCGCCCAGCCGACCAAGCGGTTCGTGACCGTCGATGAGGTCGCCAGCCTGGCGCTCTATCTCTGCAGCGAGGGGGCTGCATCCATCACCGGCGCCAACCTCAGCATGGACGGAGGCTGGACGGCGGCCTAGGCTGCGCGACATGCGTATCCTGCTTGCCCTCGCCTCTCTGTCTCTCGCTTCGTGCGCGGCTGTTCCGGGCGGCCCGCCGGTATCGAATGTCGCCGACTGGCGCTCGGTCGCAACCGAGAATGACCGCGATCGGCTTCGCGATTGGCGAAAGGCCTTCGTCAAGGCACTCGACCAGGCGCGTAAGGCCGGTCACTCCGCGGACATTGCGAAAGAGGGGCGCCTGCTCGATCCCGACGCCGCGACGGGTCCGGTCCCGATTCCCAACGGCCGTTACAGATGCCGCGTGATCAAGGTAGGCGCCAAGAGCGAGGGCCTGCTCGATTATATCGCCTATCCGGCTTTCGATTGCGTCATCGCCCAGGGACAGGGGCAGCTGCAAAGCTTCACCAAGCGGACCGGCTCGCAGCGCCACGTCGGTCTCATCTATCCGGCCGATCCGTTGCGGCAGGTGTTTCTCGGAACGCTGGTGCTGGGCGACGAGACGAGCGCCATGCAATATGGCGCCGACAAGGACCGCGACGTCGCCGGATGGGTCGAGAAGATCGAGGATCGCCGCTGGCGGCTGGTCCTGCCGTTCCCGGCTTATGAATCGACGCTCGACGTAATCGAGCTGATTCCCGCTGCCTGACCTATTCGGCCGCCCACAGCCGCGATTTCTCGAGAATGGTGAGCTCGCGAAGCAGGGCGTCGACGCTCCCCGTCAATTCGTCCACGAACGGCAGGGGATGACGGGCCCCGCGATAGGATTCGACCAGCAGTATCGCGTCGAGAAGGATTGGCACGACCAGCCCTTCCGGATCGTCCATGTCCGCGATCCCGCGAATCTTCTCCAGGGCCTTGAGACGCGCCGCCTCCGGATCGTTCATCGCAGCCGCCCGCCCAATCAGCCAACTCATTGTCCCGCTCTCCGCTTGTTGAGCCGAGAATAACGCAAGCGAGCGAGTCCGGTCAGTTCGGGCGGGCGCGGCAGGCAACCGCCTCGGCGCTACCGCCGTTAACCGCTTGCGGCGGTCAGTCGCTCCGTCTGGCCGGGCGTGAGGTCCAGGGTCAACGCCGCGACGAGCTCCTCGGCCTGGGCGGAGTTAGTTGCGCTTGCGATCGGAGCGGTGACGCTCGGCTGGGCCTTCAGCCAAGCGAGCGCGACGGTCGCCATGGCGGCGCCGGTCTCCGCCGACACCTCTTCCAGCGCCGCCAAAACCTTCTGGCCGGTTATGCTTTCGACATATTCGATGTTGCGCAGCCCGCGCGGGCTCTTCGACAGGTCGTCCTTCGAGCGGTATTTGCCGCTGAGGAAGCCATTGGCCAGGCTATAGTAAGGGAAGACGGCGAGACCATTCCTTTCCGCCGCCTGCTGCAATGGCCCCTCGAATTTGCCGCGCTCGACGAGATTATACCAGTTCTGAAGCGCGGCCGGCTTAGCGAATCCATTGTCGCTGCTGACCGCCAGCGCTTCCTCGACCCGGGGCGCGGTGAAATTCGACAGGCCGATGGCGTCGATCTTGCCGGCCCGGCGAAGCTCGTCGAAAGCGCCGAGACTGTCGGCCAGAGGAACGCTCTCATCGTCCTTGTGCTGATAATAGAGGTCGATCCGGTCGATCCCGAGGCGTTCAAGCGAAGCCTCGCACGCCGGCGCGATGGTCTCGGGCTTGAGCCCTGCCATGAACCCGACTTTCGTCGCGATGACGACCTTGTCGCGCTTGGCCGGATCGCGCTTCAGCCAGCGGCCGATCAGCCGCTCGCTCTCGCCGCCGACATGACCGGGCACCCAGGCGGAATAAACGTCGGCGGTGTCGATCATGGTGCCGCCGGCATCGACGAACTTGTCGAGCACCGCGAAGCTGGCGGCTTCGTCCGCGGTCCAGTCGAAGACGTTGCCGCCGAGCGCGATGGGAGCGACGCGAAGATCGCTCGACCCAATCGGCCGCTTCACTTTCCATCCTCCCGGTCGAACCATTCCGCCGCCTCGCGGACCCGCTGCGCATCTTGCGGCCGCATGACCAGGATCGCGGCCGGAGTCGCGACAATGACCAGATTTTCGACGCCGATCGCTGCAACGCGCGGCCCGCTGGTCCTGACCAACGTGTCGCGGCAGTCGAGCGCGAGCACGTCCTTGCCCAGAGCGTTGCCCTGATCGTCCTTGCGCGAGGAATCGAGCAGCGACTCCCAGCTGCCGATATCGGACCAGCCCATCGACACCGGCACGACCGCCACACGATCGCAATGCTCCATCACCGCGTAATCGATCGACTTGGCGGGGGATGCGGCGAAGCTTTCGGCGTCGACATAAATCACCCCGTCGTCGACCTCGGCATTGGCCAGAGCGCCCTGCGCCGCCGCCCGGATCGCCGGAGCATGGCTCTCCAGCTCGTTGCGCCAGGTGCGGGCTTTCGCCAGGAAAATGCCGGCGTTCCAGTAATGGCCGCCCTCTGCCAGCATCGCCTCGGCCTTCTCCAGCGGCGGCTTTTCGACGAAGCGGTCGACTTTCCTGACACCCTCGCCCTCGCCAGCCGCGATGTAACCGAAACCGGTGGCGGGGTGATCGGGCTCGATCCCGAAGGTGACGATGCTTCCCTCTTCCGCTGCGGAGGCGGCCAGCTCGATCGCCCGGTGAAAGGCGGCGACATCCGCAATGAAATGATCGCTCGGGCATACCAGAAGCAGCTCGTCCCCGTCGGCAAGCTCGGCCGCGAGCGCGATGGCCGCCGCGCTGTCCCGCTTCATCGGTTCGAGCAGGATCCGCGATCCTTCCGGGGCGGCGGCGCGCAGATCGGCTTCCTGAGCCCGGTTGGCGACGATGATCGGGGGCGCGAACCTTTCGCCGAAACGGTCCAGCGTCTGGTGGAACAGCGTCTCTTCACCCAGCAGCGGCAACAAATGCTTGGGCCGCTCGGCAGTCGACAGCGGCCACAGCCGGGTCCCTGCGCCGCCCGCCAATATCACCGGACGGATCGGCCGCCCCCTCGTCTCGTCGTCCATGCTCGCCACCATGCGCATAACGGGCCTGCCGCGCCAGCGTTCACCTTATATTTGTAAAATTTAGCGACACTTTGGCCATGTCGGCGAATCTTACAGCAGGCCGCGCGTGGAAGCGCTGATCGCCTTCTGGACGCACGCGCTCGCGGCGGCGCTGTTCGCCTCGCTCACCTTGTGGGAGCTTCGGCGCGGCCTTGGCGAGAGCGAGCAGCGGATGCTGCTGGCGGCGTTCGCGCTGACCGGAGTCTGGGCATGGGTCACCGCGCTCGCTCCGACGACGATGCTCGCCGCCTATTCGGAGACCGCGCGCAACCTCGTCTGGGTCGGAGTGCTCTACCGGCTCGCGGGCATCGACAGCAGCGAGGAGCAGCTCGGCGTCCGGCCAGTCTATGCGGCCGTCGCCGGCGTGCTCGGCCTGCAGCTGGTGGTCGACGCCCTGCCGCTGGTCATCGACACCGGCGGGATCAGCAGCGGCCACGCGCTGGTCGTCACCGCCATCATCCTCCGACTGACGGCCGCCGCCGGAGCCCTGGTGCTGGTCCACAATCTCTATGGCCAGGCGGCGCCGTCCAGCCGCAGCGGCATCCGCCTGGCAATGCTCGCCCTCGCCCTCATGTGGGCCTACGACCTCAACCTCTACACCATCGCCTATTTCGATCCGTCCTCGGCACGGGGCCTGTTCGATTGGCGCGGGATGGCGCTTGCGATCGCCGCGCCGCTGTTCGCTTTCGGCGGAGGCCGAGGCGCGGACTGGCGAATCCGGCTGTCGCGCGCGGCCACCTTCCAGAGTCTCTCGCTGCTCGCCATCTGCGCCTATTTCGCGGTGATGGCGGTGCTGGTGACCGCGCTTCGAGGGTCGGGCTTCGACTGGACCCGGGCGCTGCTGGTCGCGCTGTTGGCGGCGATGACGGTGGGGGCGATGGTCCTGCTCCCGTCGAGCCGGGCGCGCGGCTGGGCCAAGGTCAAGATCGCCAAGCATCTGTTCGAGCATCGCTACGATTACCGGACGGAGTGGCTGCGCTTTACCGAGACGATCGGTGCCACGGGTCCCGACGCGCCGCCGCTGGGACAGCGGGTAATCAAGGCCTTCGCCGACATCCTCGACGCTCCGGGCGGAATCCTGCTGATCGCCGACGAGAATGGTTCGATCGAGCCTGCCGCGAGCTGGAACTGGTCGGGCAACGCCAATCCGGGCGCGGCGATCCCGGGCGCGGAAGCGCTGGCCTTCTGGCTGTCGGTCGGAGCGGAAGGCCGGATCATCGACTTCGACGCCCAGACCGGGGGATGGGCCGATGCGAGGGACCTCGAGCTCGACATTCCCCAGCCGCTGCTGGGCGAGAAACAGGCATGGACCGGCGTTCCGCTGATCCATGACGACCGGCTGGTCGGCCTCGTCCTGCTTGCCGCTCCGGACTATCGCCGCCCGCTCGACTGGGAGGATTTCGACCTGC
>CBFGLY010000018.1:0-10742 GCA_965649725.1 uncultured Sphingomonas sp. | reverse complement strand
GCATCGACCTTCTTGCCGAATTCCGGGCTGTTGCTGTCGAGCGCGGCCAGCTCGTCGACGAACTTGGCGACCTTCTGGTCGAGCTCGCTGGTCTCCTCGCTTTTCAGCGGGACCAGGCCGGACGCTTCGTGCACGGCGACCGGCTGAAGTGCCTCGGGCGGCTCCAGCTTGATCTTCGTCGCGGTCGCGGTCGTGGTCGACGGGTCGCTGGCCATCTTCAGTCCCTTTCTTCGCCCTTGCCGCAGAAGGTGGACGCCCCACCATCGCCGCGCAAGAGGTTCCTGACTGTATTATAGGGGTAAGACGCAGCTCTTCAAGCGCATGCTCCCGGAACGTGGTTAGGACTTCGTCAACCACGCCTCAATACGGATCGCTTACCTAACCCACGCTAAAGCCGGTCGAAACGCGTCCAACCGGCGAGGAAACTCAATGCTCAAGGCATTCAGGAAGCTCTGGAACGACAAGCGCGGCAACGCGCTGATCATCGCTGGCGCGTCCCTTCCGCTCATCATGGGCTCGGTCGGTCTTGCGAGCGACACGATCCAATGGGCCTTGTGGAAGCGCGAGCTCCAGCGCGCCGCCGATTCCGCGGCGATTGCCGGCGTTTACGGCAAGATCCAGGGCGCGAGCTATTCCGATGCGGCGACCCAGGACCTGGTGCGGAACAACGATGTCGCCGACATCACGGTCAATTCCGTATTCCAGAATTCGCCCTCGACCGGGTCCTATACCAGCGATCCCAACGCGGTCCGCGCCATTCTTTCGGTCAAGCATCGCTTGAGCTTCAGTTCGCTGTTCATGTCCGCCGAACCGACCATCACGGCAACCGCGACCGCGACGATCGTCCCGACGGGCGATTATTGCGTGGTCAGCCTGGAGAGCACGGCGACGACGGGGATCAGCGTCGGCGGTACCTCGAGCGTCAATCTCGGCTGCGGCATGATCACCAATTCCACCTCGATGGACGCGGCGGTCGCTTTCGGTACCTCCAGCGTGAACGCCAGCCCGATCGCTGCCGTCGGCGGGATCGACGCCAGCGACAATTGGGCGACGGGGACGCAGCTGCTGCCTTTCACCATGGCTCAGGACGATCCATTCGCCGACATCAATCCGCCGACGCCCAGTGGGTGCCAGAAGTTTTCGGACATCGATACGGCCGGCAACAACAAGCCGGGCGGCGTGGTGGATCTGTCGACGCAGACGGGGACCGTCTGCATCAAGGAAAACGGCGGCACCCCTGCGTCGCTGGAAATCAAGGGGGATGTCCGTCTGGGCGCCGCCACCTACGTGCTCGACGCCACCAGCCTGAAGATGACCAACACCGGCGCCAAGCTCAGCTGCAACGGGTGCACCATCATCCTGACCAGCAGCACCGCGTCGACGGACGGAAGCTCGATCGGCCAGGTCGATCTCTCCGGCGGCGAGGTGGACCTGATCGCGCCGAGCAGCGGCACCTATAAGGGCATCGCCATCTATCAGGACCGCCGGGCATCCAACAGCTCCGTCAAGAACGTCATCAACGGCAACAGTTCTTCGAGCTACCAGGGCGCTTTCTATTTCCCGAACCAGGAAATGGTCTTCGCCGGGACCAGCGGCATTTCGACCGCCTGTGTCCAGATGGTCGCGCGCCGAGTGACCTTCACCGGCACCTCGGCGATCACCAATGTCTGCCCGCCGGGCTCCGGCGCGAGCAGCTTCAAGGGCCGCAGCGTGAGGTTGGTCGAATGATCCTCAAATTTCGCAAGCTTGCCGCGGACGAGCGCGGCACGGCGCTGATCGAGATGGCGCTTGCAACGCCGATTTTCGCAGCGTGCCTGATGGGCATGGTCGACCTCAGTCTGGCCTATTCGCAGAAGCTGCAGCTTGAGCAGGCGGCCCAGCGCGCGATCGAGCGCGTCATGAACCGCCAGTCGAACGGCAGCACCAGCTATAGCACATTGAAGACCGAAGCGATGGCCGCCGCCGGAGTTGCCGCGACCGACGTCACGGTCGACTTTTGGCTGGAATGCAACGGCACCCGGCAGGCGGATTATAATACGACCTGCCCGAGCGGACAGACCTATGCGCGCGAACTGAACGTCAAGGTCCAGAAGAAATATACGCCGTTCTTCGGAACCAAATATTTCCCGGGCGCCAACAGCGACGGCACCTTCACGATCAAGGCCGACGCAGGAATCCGCACGCAATGACGATGCCCAAGCTCCTCAACCGTGATGACCGCGGCGTCGCGACGATCGAAATCGCCATCGTCCTGCCGGTGCTCATCCTGTTCATTTACGGCATCTTCCAGATCGGCATCCTGTACCAGGCGAACGCCGGCATGCAGCATGCGCTGGGCGAGGGGGCGCGGCTTGCGACGCTGTGCCGGCCGGTGACCAACGGCTGCAACGTCCCGACCGATACGGAAATCAAGGCGAAGATGAACGCTGCGGTGTTCGGAACCAAGCCCGGCACCTTCACCATTCCCAATCCGTCCACGGTCAATCGGGTGATGACGCTGACGGTGAATTATACGCAGCCGACCAACTTCATCTTCTTCCCGGGGCCGACGGTCACGCTCAGCCGCCAGAAGGTGGTTTACCTGGCGCCCGCGCCGCCCACCGCGCCTGCGGCCTAGGCCGCGGGCGGCTTCATCCGCGCGGCGAAGAAGGCGGCAATCGCGTTCTTCACTTCGTCGGACTGCAGCCGCTCCGCGAAATGGCCGTTCTCCAGCTCCATCCGCTCGAGAATCTCGTCGGTGTCCAACCGGCGCAGGAGTTTCTGCGTTTGGCGTAGCGCCTCGGGCGGTTTGGCGAGGATTTGCTCGACCAGCCTCTCGAGACCGGCCTTCAGGCCGCCCGGCGGAATCGAATGACTCGCCAGCCCCATGTCCAGCGCTTCGCGCACTCCGAAGGGTTCGCCGAGCAGAAGGTGACGCGCCGCTCGCCGCCGGCCGGCGAGTTGGGGGAATAGCAGCGAACTGGCCGCTTCCGGGACAAGTCCCAGGTCGACGAACGGCATGACGAAGCGGCTTCCTTCCTCGGCCAGGACGAAGTCGCAGTGGAACAGCATCGTCGTGCCGATGCCGACCGCATTGCCCTGGACCGCGGCGATCAGCGGAACCTGGTTCCTGGCGAGCGCCCGAAGCAGCCGCCATACCGGAATATCCTCGCCCGAGCCCGGGGCCGGCATGGCCTGCAGGAAGTCGCCCAGGTCGTTGCCGGCGGTGAAATCCTCGCCCCGGCCTTCCAGGGTGATGAGTCGGACCGCCGCGTCGTCCGCCGCGCTCTCGATTGCATCGGCCAGCGCCGAATACATGGCGACGGTGATCGCATTGCGCCGTTCCGGCCGGTTCATGACGATCGACAGGACTCCGCCGCTTCGTTCGACCGTCACATGTGAATCCATCGTCAGGTCCTTGCCAGCCAAGCGAATCGGATGACCTGTTTGCGCCTTGGCGCTAGGGGTAGGCAAATTTCGCCAGAACCGTAGGGACACCGAAGCAGATGAAGTTCTTCGCCGACACCGCCGAGATCGCCGACATCAAGCAGTTGCAGGACACGGGCCTGCTCGACGGCGTCACCACCAACCCGTCGCTGGTGAAGAAATCGGGGCGGAACTTCCTCGAGGTGGTCAAGGAAATCGCCGATGTCTGCCCGGGGCCCGTATCGGCCGAAGTCGTGGCCCTCGACCATGACGGCATGATGAAAGAGGCGGAAACGCTCAGGAAGATCGCGGACAATATCGCGATCAAGGTGCCGCTGACGATCGACGGCCTGAAAAGCTGCAAGGCGCTTAGCGGGGACGGGACGATGGTCAACGTGACGCTCTGCTTTTCCGCCAATCAGGCCTTGCTTGCCGCCAAGGCCGGCGCGACCTTCATCTCGCCGTTCGTCGGCCGCCACGACGATGTCGGCTATCCCGGGATCGAGCTGATCGCCGACATTCGAACCATCTACGACAATTATGATTTCCCGACGCAAATCCTGGTCGCAAGCGTCCGCAATCCCATTCACATCCACGATTCCGCCAAGCTTGGGGCGGACGTGATGACCGCGCCTCCATCCGTCATCTGGCAGCTGTTCAAGCATCCCCTGACCGACAACGGCATCGCCGCCTTCCTCAAGGATTGGGAAGCGACCGGCCAGAAGATTTAAGTGAAGGTCCGGCAAGCGCCGGAACTCGCTGTTTTCCGCTGTTGTTGGGCGGATTGTTAACCCTGTCGCGCTAGGATGCGCGGCATGGGCAAGGTCATTTCGTTCGAGGAGCGGGCAGTCGCGACGTTGCGCGATCGGCTGGGGGCAGCGGAAAGCGCCAACCAGGACCTGATCGCCTTCGCGCGCGGACATTCCGGCGCGACCTCGTCGATCCACGCGGCGGCGCTTGCCCTGATGCAGGCCGACGATGTCGACGCGCTGTTCCATGCCGTCACAACGGTGTGGCCGCGGATGCTCGGGCTGGACCATGTCGTCCTCGCAATGGTGGCGGACGGCGAGGGCTTTCGGGTCTGCCGAGGGTCGATCGAAGCGGTCGAGCGGCGGTTGATCGACCGGGCGATCGAGCAGGTCGACGGGATCACGATGCGGACGGCTCCCAGGGGCCACGCGCTGTTCGGGCGCGACGCGCAGGACATCCGGTCCGAGGCGGTCATCCTGCTGCCGACCGACACGCCGCTTCCCTACGGGCTTCTGCTCCTCGGCCAGCGCGAGGAGATTTGCCTCGACGCCCGTCATGGCGCGCAATTGCTGGGATTCCTTGGGGACAGCCTTGGCGCTATGCTGCGCCGGTGTCTGATCGAGCGCTAGACGAAGAGGATCACCCGGCGCGGGCGCTTGCGGCCCGCTGGTCCGGCCACCTCGCCCATGATCGCCGCCGTTCGCCGCACACCGTGCGCGCCTATGTCGCCACGGCCCATCGCTTCCTCGATTTCCTCGGCCGCCATCGCGGCGAGAAGATCGGCCGCTTCGGCCTGCTCAATCTCCACGCCTCCGACCTGCGCGCTTTCCTTGCCGACCGCAGGGCCGGGGGGCTCGGCGCTTCGTCGGCGGCCCGGGAAATGTCCGCCGTTCGAGCGTTCCTGGCCTACGCCGCGGAGGATCAGGGCAATTCGCCCCAATTGCCGCGCACCCGCGCGCCGAAGCGCCCGCGAACATTGCCGCGCCCGGCGAGTCCCGACGACGCGATAGCGCTGGCGAAGGAGGCCGAGTCCGCTGCTCCGAACGACTGGCTCGGCGCGCGGGACCTGGCCATCCTGCTCTTGCTCTACGGCGCTGGCCTCCGCGTCGCGGAAGCCTTGGGGCTGACGGCGCGAGTCCTGCCGCTGGGCCAGGCGATGCGGGTCACGGGAAAGCGCGGCAAGACCCGGATCGTGCCGATCGTCCCGGCGGTTCGCGAAGCGATCAACGCCTATGTCGCGCTTTGCCCTTATGCGCTCGCCGGCGATGCGCGGCTTTTTGTCGGCGCGAAGGGCGGTCCGTTGAACGCCGATCTGGTGCGCCGGGCGGTGCGCGGTGCGCGGGCGCGACTGGGCTTGCCCGACAGCCTGACGCCGCACGCTCTTCGCCACAGCTTTGCGACGCATCTGCTTGCACGCGGCGCCGACTTGAGGTCGCTTCAGGAATTGCTTGGCCATGCCAGCCTGTCGTCGACCCAAATCTATACCGAGGTGGATGCGGCCAGGCTGCTCGACGTCTATCGCCACGCCCATCCCCGGGCCTGACCCTAGAGGCTGGTGACGTCGGGCTTCGCCGCGGCCTCGTCGCCGACGGGCATGTGGCGGTGCGTCCAGACTCGATAGATGTAGCCCGCGATCAGGATCGCCAGGATCGCGTTCGACGCCGGACCGAGGAATTGGTCGATCTCGCGATAATTTTCTCCAAGCTTGAAGCCCGCGCCCGCCAGCAGCGCGGTCCAGGCGGCGGTGCCCAGGGTCGACGCAAGCACGAAGCGCCGGAAGCTCATCTTCAATAGCCCCGCCGGGATTGAGACAAGGCTGCGCACGGTCGGCAGCAACCGGCCGAGGAAGACGAAGAAGGTCCCGTGCAGTCCGAACCAATGTTCGGCCCGCTTGACCTCGGCCCAGCTCATCGTGATCCAGCGTCCCCACCGGCGGATAATCGGCTCGAGCCGTTGAATGCCCAGCGCCCGGGCGGCGAGATACCAGAGGATGTTCCCGAGCATCGCGCCGGCGGTTCCGGCCGCGACGACGCCCCAATAGTCGAGCTTTCCCTGGCCTGCGGCGACGCCCGCCACGGACATGATGATCTCCGACGGGATCGGTGGAAAAACCGTCTCCAGGAACATCAGGAAGCCCACGCCAAGATAGCCCGACTGCTCGATCAGGCGAACGATCCAGTCGCTCATCGAGTGGCGGCCTTCGCTTCGATCGCATCCCAGATCAGGCCCGGCGTGTCGCTGCCGTCGAACTGGTCGATGGCGACGATGCCGGTCGGGGACGTGACGTTGATCTCGGTCAGGTAGCCGCCGATCACGTCGATGCCGACGAACAGGAGTCCGCGCCGCTTGAGCTCGGGTCCTAGCGCTGCGCAGATTTCGCGTTCGCGTTCGGTCAGCTCGGTCGCCTGGGCCGTTCCCCCAGCGGCAAGGTTGGAGCGGAACTCGCCCTTTCCGGGGACGCGATTGATTGCGCCCGCGACTTCGCCGTCGACCAGGACGATCCTTTTGTCGCCATCGGCGACGGCGGGAAGGAAGGCCTGCGCGATGAACGGCTCCTTCCAGATGGACCCGAACAGCTCGGTGAGCGCGGTCAGGTTGGTGCCGTCCTTGCCGATCCGGAATACGCCTTCGCCCGCCTTGCCGTGGAGCGGCTTGACCACGATCTCGCCGTGCCGGGCATGGAATAGGCGGATGTCGGCCAGGCTTCGGCTGATCATCGTCGGCGGCATGAAACGCGCATAATCGAGCACGAACAGCTTTTCCGGAGCGTCGCGGACCGAGCGCGGATCGTTCACCACCAGCGTCTCGCCGGCAATCCGCTCGAGCAGATAGGTCGCGGTGATATAGCCGATGTCGAACGGCGGGTCCTGCCGCATCAGGACGACGTCCACGTCGCCCGCAAGGTCCAGCGTTACGGGCTCGCCCGCGCTGAAATGATTGCCCTGGACGCGCTGCACCGTCACGGGCCTGGCCCTGGTCCTGACCCTACCATCCTCATAGGTCAGGTCGCGCGCCAAATAGTGGAGAAGCCGATGACCCCGATCCTGGGCCTTCAGCATCAGCGCGAAGGTCGAATCGCCGGCGATGCCGATCGATTCCAGCGGGTCCATCTGAACGGCGACGGTGAGCGACAATCCAAATTCCGTTCGGGCTGAGCTTGTCGAAGCCCTGTACTTGTTTTTTCTAAAGAGGGAAGGTCAGCCCTTCGACAAGCTCAGGGCGAACGGATCCTAGTTCATCCACACGTCTGGCAAATGTTTTGGGAGTTTGCCTGGCACGATGAAAATCGCGTCGATGCGAATGTCGTCTCCCGGCCGCGCGTATCGCGGGGCCAGCCGCTCGGCGGCGACAGCGACGCGGCGAAGCCGATATTCGTCGAGCGACAGCGCGGCCGCTTCCTCGCTGGACCGTTGCTTGACCTCCACGAAGGCGACGATGCGTCCGCGGCGGGCGACGAGGTCGACTTCCCCGCCCGGCACCCGCGCCCGGCGCGCGAGGATTCGCCAGCCCCTCAGGCGCAGCCACCAGGCAGCGATCGTTTCCGCCCGACGCCCACGGGCCTCGGCGACCTGGCGGTTCAAGCCTTGCCCGCCAGGTCCAGAGCCCTCGCATAGGCGCGCTTCCTCGGGATCCCCAGCCGGTTGGCGACATCGGCCGCCGCCCGGGACGGGCTGGCACTGGCCAAGGCGGCCCGCAACTGCCGGTCGAGGTCGTCATCGCTGATCGCCTCCTCTTCCGGCGGCGGGCTGACGACCACGACGATTTCGCCCTTGGGTGCCGCTTCGGCGTAGCGCTCGGCAAGTTCCGCAAGCGTCCCGGTCACCGTTTCCTCGTGAAGCTTGCTGATCTCCCGGACGACGGCCGCATCGCGGTTGCCGAGGACGTCGCGCAACGCCGCCAGGCAGCCGCCGAGCCGAGGCCCGCTTTCGTAGAAGATGAGGGTCGCTCGAACCGCCGCAATGTCCGAGACCGCCGCTTTCCTGGCAGCGGATTTGACAGGCAGGAATCCCGCGAAGAGGAAGCGGTCGGTCGGCAGGCCGGCGAGCGTGAGCGCCGCAATCGCGGCGCACGGACCCGGAAGCGTGTAGATGGCGCAGCCGGCCTGCCGCGCCGCGCGGACCAGCTTGTAGCCCGGGTCGGAAATCATCGGCGTGCCGGCGTCGCTGACGAGCGCGATTGCCTTGACGGCCAATTCGCCGACGATGCGGCTTCGCAAGCTTTCGTCGCTATGGTCGTGATAGGCCGTCATCGGCGCCTTGGCGCCAATGTGGGCGAGAAGCTTGGCCGTCACCCTCTTGTCCTCGGCAAGGATGGAATCCACGCGCCTCAGCGTATCGGCCGCGCGTGAAGTCATGTCGCCGAGATTGCCGATTGGCGTCGCGACGATATACAGACCTGGGGGAAGCGACTGATCCATATCGAAGGTAGGGGCATGGCATTGAACCTTATCCGCCCGCAAGCGCGCCGCTCGTTCATCCTGGGGATTTGCGCGAGCGCGCTGGCACTGGCCGGGTGCCAGATGGGCCGGGCACCGGTCCGTCCGATCGCGGTCGAGCCGCCTCCGGTCATTACCGACCGCAACATGGTCGCGGTGATCGTGCCCCTGACTGGCAATGACGGGCCGGTGGGAACGTCCATCTCCAACGCCGCCAAGCTGGCGCTTGCCGATACCGGCGAACAGAGCATCAAGCTCACGATTTACGACAGCACCGGACCGGGCGGAGCCGCCGGAGCCGCCCAGCGCGCGATTGCCGAAGGCAACCGCCTGATCCTGGGACCGTTGCTGGCCGAGGACGTCAGGGCCGCAGCGCCGGTCGCGCGCAGCGCGGGCGTGCCGGTCATCGCCTTTTCCAATGACGAGGGCGTTGCCGGGAACGGCGTCTACATCATGGGTTTCACCCCGGATCAGTCGATCGGCCGAGTCGTCAGCTTTGCTCGCGGGAAAGGCGCCTCCCGCTTTGCGGCGATGGTTCCGACCGGGCTCTACGGGCAACGGGCCGCCCAGGCGTTGATCGGCGCGGTCCGCAAGTCGGGCGGCACCGTTACCGTCGTCCAATCCTACGATCGTTCGAAGGGGGCAGTGGCCGCGGCCGCGCGGCGGCTTAACGCGACGGGCGCGTTCGATGCCGTGCTGATCGGCGATTCGGGCCGGATCGCCGCGATGGCGGCGCCGCTGATCCGGGTGGGTCCGCGGCGGCTGGGCACCGAATTATGGGCCAACGACAAGATATTGGGCAAGACGCCCGCGTTGCGTGGGGCCTGGTACGCAGCGGCGCCCGACGCGCAGTTCAACCGCCTGGTGACCCGCTATCGCGCCCGCTACGGCAAGACGCCCTATCGGCTCGCGAGCCTGGGTTACGACTCCGTCCTGCTTGCGGTCCGGAGCGCGAAAAACTGGCCGTTGGGCCGGTCATTTCCGGCCCGCAGCCTGATCGACAAGGACGGCTTCGGCGGCGTCGACGGAAGCTTCCGGTTCACCCGCGACGGAGTGGCGGAGCGGTTGATGGAGGTCAGGCAGGTGACCGCGGCCGGAACGACCACCGTTTCACCCGCGGCAACCGCTTTCTAGACGGCAATCTCCGCGAGGATTGAGTCGAGCAGCAGGCGCCCTTGCGCCGTCGTGCGTAACTGCGCGCCGTCGCGCTCGAGCAGGCCGTGCCTCACCAGGCGATCGACCGCTTCCTGTTTGACCAGCCGGTCCACGCCGATCCGGTCCGCAAGCTCGCGCACATCGATTCCCTCGGCGAGGCGAAGACCCATGACGAGCGCCTCGTCCGCGGCTTCGTCCGGAGTGAGGCGCTCCTCTTCGGCAAGGCCGTGCCGGTTCCGGGCGACCGCCGCCAGGAAATTTTCGGGCTTGCGGTGCCGCACGGTCCGCATGCCGGCGCGGCGGCCATGCGCTCCCGGCCCTATTCCGGCGTAATCCCGGTATCGCCAATAAGCGAGATTATGGCGGCTCTCCGCGCCCGGCCTGGCGTGATTGGAAATTTCATAGGCGGGCATGCCCGAGGCGGCGGTTCGCTCCTGCGTGAGTTCGAACAAGGCGGCCGCCGAATCCGCATCGAGCGGTTCGAAATCATGCCTGGCGACCATCGTCGCGAACCGCGTTCCCGGTTCGATGGTCAATTGGTAGAGCGACAGATGCTCCGTTCCCAGGGCAAGCGCTCGGTCGAGCGACGCCGACCAGCCTCCCTCGTCGTCTCCCGGCAGGGCGTAGATGAGGTCGAAGCTGACGCGCTCGACGGCCGATTGCGCCGCATCCAGCGCCCGTAATCCCTCCTCCGCGGAGTGGGCGCGGCCGAGAAAGCTTAGCGCAGCGTCGTCGAAACTCTGCAGGCCCAGGCTGATGCGGTTGACGCCCGCGCTTGCCAGGTCGGCGAAGCGGGCTGCCTCGGCGCTGTTGGGGTTGGCCTCGAGCGTGATCTCGAGGTCGTCGGCGACGGCCCATCGATCGCGGGCGGCCGAGATGACTGCCTCGACCGTCGCCGGATCCATCAGCGACGGGGTGCCGCCACCGAAGAAAATGGACGACAGCCGGTGGCCGGGCAGCAGCGAAGCTTCATGCGCCAGGTCGGTCAGCAACGCGT
>CBFGLY010000017.1:0-11075 GCA_965649725.1 uncultured Sphingomonas sp. | reverse complement strand
TCGGGACCGAGCTCGGCCAAATCCTCTTCCCTGGTCAGCGGCAACCTCGCGAACAATTGCCTGGCGGCCTTGTTGAGCAGCTCGACCCGTCCATCGTCGTGAAGCGCGAGCAGCGCGCTTGGGGAATCGTCGACGATGGCGGATAAATAACGGGATTCGATCGACGCCTCGAGGTGGCGGGCCTGAAGCGTCTTGAGCGCTGCGTCGAGCGCGTCGCCGAGCACGTCGAACCCGCCGCCGCTGGGATCGGAAAAGCGCTGCGAATAATCCTCGAACCGGACGGATTCGATGAAGCGCGCCACCTGGAAATTGGTGCGGCGGATGAATTGCCAAAGGCTCGCCAGGGCAGCGAAGGCGATGAGCGCTGCGACGAGGCGGGCAGCGCGCAGGTCCGCAGTCTGCATTGCCTCGCCCAGCAGCCAGATGGCCAGCACCAGCACAAGCGTGCGCCACGCCAGGCCGAATTCGAACTTGTGTCTAAAGCCCATGTTTTTCCATGCGGCGATAGAGGGCGCCGCGGCTCAGGCCGAGCTCGCCGGCGGCCAGCGAGATGTTGAAATGGTGCATCCGGAGCGCCCGCTCGATCATCTGCCGCTCGAGCTGGTCGAGGTTGAGATTGCCGGCCAGTTCGCCGATCACCGGCATCTCCCGCCGCGCCGGCATTGGAAAGTCCTCGAACCTGTAAGCCGTGCCGTCGGCCATGATCACCGCTCGCTCCGCGGCGTGGCGGAGCGCCCGGACGTTCCCGGGCCAATCGTGGCCGGCCAGCGTCTCCATCAGGTCGGCCGGCACCTGCCGTTCGGGCCGATCATATTTGCGCTCATAGGTTTCCAGATAGTGGCGCAGCAGCAAGGGGATGTCGTCGCGCCGCGCCCGAAGAGGCGGAAGGTGGATCTCGATCGTGTTCAGGCGAAACAGCAGGTCCTGCCGGAAGCGCGATTCATCGGCCAGCCGGTCGGTCGGCAAATTGGTAGCCGCGACCACCCGGACGTCGATCGCCGTGGGGCGGTTGGATCCGACCGGCACGACCTCGCGCTGCTCCAGCGCGGTCAATAGCTTGGGCTGCAGGTGAAGCGGCAGATTGCCGATCTCGTCGAAAAAGACGGTGCTTCGGTCGGCCGCCTTGATCCGGCCGATGCGATCGCCCGAGGCGCCGGTGAAGGCGCCCTTCACATGGCCGAACAGCTCGGACTCGAACAGGCTTTCCGAAGTCGCGCCAAGGTCGATCGAGACCATCGGCAACTGGCCCCTGCGCGACTTGCGATGAATTTCGCGGGCGACCAGCTCCTTGCCCGTGCCATTCTCGCCCAGGATCAGCACGTTGGCGTCGGTCGGCGCGGCTCGATCGATCAGCGTTCGAACGCGGTTCATCGCTTCGGAGTTGCCGAGCAGGGTGGTGTCGCCGACCTGGCCGAGCTCGGACGAGCGGCCGCGCTCGATGCGCGCTTCGATCTTGCTTCGGCGAAGCGCGGCGGCGCTTCGAACGGTGGCCGCCAGCCGCTCGTTGCTCCAGGGCTTGGCGACAAAGTCGCTCGCCCCGCGCTTGATCGCCTCGACCGCGATCGACACGGCGCCATGCGCCGTGATGATGACGACCGCCGCATCGGGGTCGTCGGCCATGATCCTGGCGAGATAGCTTAAGCCCTCGCTTCCATCCGTCGCCGCCCGCTCGAAGTTCAGGTCGAGGAGGATCGCGTCCGGGGAGCGGGACTTCAGGAAGGCCGGAAGCTGCTCGGGACTTGGCAGTGTCGCGATTTCGCCGAACAGGTCGCGCAGCGCCAGCCGCGCGGCGAGCGCGATGTCCGGGTCGTCGTCGACCACCACCGCAAGGTCGAATTGCTCCTCCATGAGCGGAGCCTAGCGGCAATGTCCGGAAACGAACAGTGCCGCTCGAAATGGCACGCGGCTTGCAATTAAAGGCTCATGATATCGATCCTTTCCTGCGCCGGTCCCGCGGCTCCCTCTGCCCGACTGTCCATTTGCGGACAGCTATTGTCCGGAGCCGGACAATGAGCCTGCACGAATTCAAGTCGCCGGCGGAGCATTCGCCGGTCAGCGGAGGGGCGATGGACCGGGTCGTGGTGCGCAAGCGCATCGACAAGCGGCTGATCGCCGCCGGCGCCGGCGGTCTGCTGTTGCTGCTGGTCATCCTGTTCTGGCTGTTCGCGCCCAGCGCCAGCAGCCAGTCGGTCAACCCGGAGCGGTTGACGATCCTCGAAGCTCAACAGGGGGTATTCGAGGATTTCCTTCCGCTCCGGGCCCGGGTCACGCCATTGGTCACCGTCTATCTCGACGCGGTCGAGGGCGGACGGGTCGAGGAGATGGCGGTCGAGGACGGCGCCACGGTGGTGAAGGGGCAGCTGCTCGCGGTCCTGTCCAACGCCGACCTCCAGCTTTCGACCCTGGCGCGGCAGACCGAAGTCGAGCAGCAGCTCAACAATATGCGCAGCCAGGAGCTGGCACTCGCCCAGACCCGCAGCGCCAATTTGCGCGACCTCAACCAGGCGGAGACGGAGCTTGCCAAGGCTCAGCGGCAATATGACCTGCAAAAGCCGCTGGCCGGTCGCGGGTTTGTCTCGGCCAAGCAGTTCAACGATACGACGGACGACCTCACTTATCAGCGGCGGCGCCTTGCGATCCTGAAGCGGAGCATCGCGCAGGACGAAGCCTTGCAGGCCAGCCAGCTCTCGCAGCTTCGTTCGTCCGCCTCGTCGCTCAACAGCAGCCTGTCGATCGCCCGGGGAAGCCTCAACCAGCTCAACATCCGCGCTCCCGCGTCCGGACAGCTCAGCGGCTTTTCGATCCAGCTCGGCCAGTCGCTCCAGCGCGGCGAGCGCCTCGGCCAGATCGACAGCGCCGGCGCCAACAAGCTCGTCGCGGACGTCGACGAATTCTATCTCGGACGGGTCGAGGTCGGCCAGTCCGCGACCGCGGAAGCCGAAGGCAAGACGTTCAAGCTGAAGGTCGCCAAAGTCTATCCCCAGGTCCGCAATGGCCAGTTCCAGGTCGACCTGACCTTCGACGGCCCGGAGCCGCAGAACATCCAGCGCGGCCAGACCGTGCAGATCAAGCTGACGCTCGGCGATTCCAGCCGCGCCTTGCTGATCCCCAACGGCGCCTTCTTCAACGACACCGGCGGCAACTGGGTGTTCGTCGTCGACTCCTCCGGAAAGAGCGCGACCCGGCGCCAGGTCCAGCTTGGCCGCCGCAACAATGATTTCATCGAGGTGCTCGGCGGACTGAAGCCCGGCGAGCGGGTGATCACCTCTTCCTACAGCGGGCTGGTCGACAAGGACCATCTCACCTTCGACAGCGACGATTGAAGAAAGGAACGCATCCCATGCTGACCATGACCGGCCTGACCAAGACCTATCGAACCGACTCCGTCGAGACGACGGCCCTGGACTCGATCGACCTCGACATTGCGGACGGCGAATTCGTCGCGATCATGGGCCCGTCGGGCTGCGGAAAATCGACGCTGCTCAACGTCATGGGAATGCTCGATAGCCCGAGCGGCGGCTCCTATGTGTTCGACGGCAAGGAAGTCGCCGGCCTTCCCGAGTCAGGCCTGGCCGACACGCGCAAGCGGTTCATCGGCTTCATCTTCCAGAGCTTCAACCTGGTCGACGAGCTGACCGTCCGCGAGAATGTCGAGCTGGCGCTGCTCTATCACAATATCCCGGGCAGCGAGCGCAAGGCGCGGGTCGACCGGGTGCTCGACAAGGTCGGCATCGCCCACCGGGCCAAGCATCGCCCGACCCAGCTTTCGGGAGGTCAGCAGCAGCGCGTCGCGGTCGCCCGCGCCCTGGTCGGACAGCCCAAGCTGATCCTGGCCGACGAGCCGACCGGCAACCTCGACACCGCGCATGGCGAGGAAGTGATGCGGATGCTTCGCCAGCTCAACCAGGAAGGCTCGACCATCGTCATGGTCACCCACTCGCCATCGCATGCCGACTTCGCCTCGCGCGTGGTCAACATGCTCGACGGGCGCATCCTGCAGGAACGCCGCCGCGCCGCCTGACGGCGCAAGCAAGGTCTGAGATTCGAAGAGAAGGAACGGTCAGATGTGGCGCAATTACTGGACGGTGGCGGTCAGGGCGCTCGCCAAGAGCAAGACCTATTCGATCATCAACATCGCCGGCCTCGCCATCGGCATGGCGGCCTGCATCATGATCCTGCTCTACATCCGCTACGAGCAAAGCTACGACAATTGGCTTCCGGACGCGGAGAATACCTATCAGTTCCAGACCTTCGGCAAGGACCCCGACACGGGCGAGGAATTCGCCTTCCAGATGGCGTCCTACATCACCCGCGAACGGACGAAGAAGGACTTCCCGCAGATCGCGGACACCGCCTACATCCTCAGCACCGGTCCGGTGTTCCTGAAGGACGGTCAGGCGACCAGCACCGAAGATTATGTCTATGCCGACAGCGATTTCCTGAAAGTCGTCAACCTGCCGCTGGCGGCGGGCACGACGCTGACCGCGCCGCAGACCGCGGTGATCAGCCAGGAAGAAGCGATCAAGCGCTACGGCACCGACCAGGTGGTCGGCCGGACGCTGACGGTCATTTCCCGCGGCATCAAGCGCGACTTCAAGATCAACGGCGTCCTCAAGAACCTGCCGAAGAATTCGCACATGAAATTCAACGCGATCCTGCGGCTGGATTTCCCGACCTTCTTCGCGGAGGACCCCTATTTCCTGACCTGCTGGGGCTGCCAGTCTGGCTGGGTCTATGCCAAGATGAAGCCCGGCACGGATGCCGAGCAGCTCAACGCGCAGCTTCCCGCTTGGGAAAAGCGCAACATTCCCGACGAAGACACCGGCGGGATCAAGTTCAACCCCGGCGACAACCAGAGCTGGCGCTTCACCAACGTCCGCGATGTCCACCTCGGCGAGGCGGCGGATGCCAGCATGACGCCGAGCAACGACCAGCGCTCGATCACGACCTTCGCGATCATCGCGGTGCTGATCCTGGGCATGGCGGTGATGAACTTCACCAATTTGGCGACGGCTCGGGCGAGCCAGCGGGCGCGGGAGGTCGCGCTTCGCAAGGTGCTGGGCGCGACCCGCAACCAGCTGATCGTGCAGTTCATCAGTGAATCGATCCTGATCTCCGCCGCATCGATGCTGCTCGCGCTCGCCCTGGTCGAGCTTCTGGTCAGGCCGTTTGCGGCCTTCCTGGAGGCGGATCTTTCGCTGACCTATCTGGGCAGCAACGGGATCCTGTTGCCGGCGATCCTGCTGACCTTGCTGGTCGGCATTTTGAGCGGTCTCTATCCGGCTTTCTTCCTGTCCCGCTTCCAGCCGGCCCAGGTGCTCAAGGCCAACCGGTCGGCCGCGGAAACGCCGGGTTCCGGCCGGCTCCGCACCGCCCTGGTGGTCCTGCAGTTCGCGGTGTCGATCGGGCTGATCGTCTGCACCGCGGTAATCTATGGCCAGACGGTTTACGCTCGCTCGGTCGATCCCGGCTACAAGCGCGACAATATCCTTCAGGTGGAGGAGCTCAATCGCGCCCAGCTGTTCGACATGGGGGAATCGATCGTCGACCGGATGAAGCGGATTCCGGGCGTGACCGCGGTTGGCCGCACCGACATTGGCGTCAACACGACCAACAACAACAATAATTTCATCATCCCGCCTGAAGGCGGACGGCAGGTCCTGATCGGCCAGTATAATGTCGACGAAGGCCTGTTCGACGCGATGGGCCTGACGTTGAAGGCCGGCCGCTGGTTCGATCCCAACCGGCCGATGGACGACATGACCACGCCGTTCCCGACCGACCTTGCGTTCGAAAAGGCACTCGCGGCCCGCGGGATCAATGTCGTCCTGAACGAATATGCGGTCAGGAAGCTCGGCTTCAAATCGCCGCAGGATGCCGTCGGCAAGACCGTGAGGAGCGAGATGTTCTCGCCCGACACCGGCGTCACCGACATCCATATCATCGGCGTGGTCGGCGATTCCCGCTTCCGCACGGTTCGCGATCCGATCGATCCGATCATGTTCCGCAACGTCAACAAGGCGCCGGGCTGGATGATCGTCCGCTACAATGGCGATCCGGCCACGGTGCGCTCGGCGATCGAGCGCGAATGGAAGCAGATCACCACCGATGTCCCGTTCAACGCCAAGTTCAGCGAGGACATCATCAAGGAGATTTACGAGGCCGAGGATGCGCGCGCGCAAATCTTCGCCGGCTTCGCGCTCCTTGCCGTGATCATCGGCTGCCTCGGCCTGTTCGGCCTCGCATCGTTCACCGCCGAGCGCCGCACCAAGGAAATCGGCATCCGCAAGGTTCTGGGCGCCCGGACCCGCGATATCGTCAGGCTGCTGGTGTGGCAGTTCAGCCGGCCGGTGCTGGTGGCGAACCTGATCGCCTGGCCCGCCGCCTGGTGGCTGATGCGCGACTGGCTCAACCAGTTCGATGCCCGGATCACGCTTGGCCCGACGCCGTTCATCGCCGCCGCCCTCGTGGCCCTGACGATCGCGATCGTCACGGTCGTCGGCCATGCGTTCAAGGTCGCTCGTGCCAACCCGATCCATGCACTCCGTTACGAGTGATGGAAGCCTGGGCCGCGCTCACCTTGTCCCGAGCGCGGCCCTTTTTTCCCGGGGGCCGCAGCAGAATGATGATGATGGATTTGTCGCGTTCCGCCGAAGTGGCGAGTGTTCCGTGCGATTGGAGGCCCGACCGGGAATCGAACCCGGGTGCAAGGATTTGCAGTCCTCTGCGTCACCACTCCGCCATCGGGCCTCTGGCGCGGCGCTTTGGCGGGTTGGCCCGGCCCTTGTCAACCGCGGGACGGGCGCAGCATTCGACGAACGGGTGCGCCTCTTGCTTGGCGGCTCGGCCGTCACAAGATATGGAGCGCTTGAACCGTCACTGTATTAGTGGCATATGACAGTTCTGACGAGCGAGGGTGTGATGCAGGATTTTGAGCCAGCCCGGCGGGCGATGGTCGACAGCCAGCTCCGCCCCGAAGCGGTGACCGACCGCGGCGTCCTGGCTGCGATGAGCCTGGTGGAGCGCGAGCGTTTCGTGCCGGAGTCGGCAAGGGCATTCGCCTATTTCGATCGCCCCGTGCGCCTGGCGGAGGGAAGGGCGATGATGCCGCCCGCCGCCCTTGGCCGGCTGCTGAGCGAACTTGCTCCGCGTGCCGGGGAACGGGCCCTGGTGGTCGGCGCCGGGACCGGTTACGCGGCCGCGGTGCTGCAGGCGATCGGCCTCCAGGTCGTTGCGCTTGAATCCGACGAGGCTCTGGCGGCTGCCGCGCGCGATGCGGGCGTCGATACGGTTGCGGGAGACCTTGCCGCCGGTTGGCCGAAGGGCGCTCCCTACGACCTCATCCTGATCGACGGGGCCGTCGAGGAAATCCCGGCTGCGCTGATCAAGCAGATGGCGCCTTCGGGCCGCCTCGCGGGTGCGATCGTCGATCGGGGCGTGACCCGGCTGGTTGTCGGACGTGCTGCCGGCGGCTCGCTCGGCCTACGCACCCTCGCCGACGCCGATGTCGCATCTCTTCCCGGATTTGAACGGCCGCGGGCCTTCACATTCTAGACGATAGGAAAGTCCGCCAGTGACCCGTCATCTTGCCATCGCATCCATCATCGCCGCGCTTGCCGCGGGGACCGCTTCGGCCGACACGCTGCGCGAGGCCCTGGTTTCGACCTACAACGCCAACCCAACCCTGACCGGGCAGCGCGAAACATTGAAGTCGACCGATGCCGGAGTTGCGATCGCTCGTGCGGCGAGCCGGCCGCAGGTCACCGCCACCGTCGGAGTCACTCGCGACCTCACCCGCAGCGGGCGCTTCGACGTCGGCGGAAGCAAGGGGCCGTTCATCACGGGCGGCGTGGACTTGAGCTACCCGCTGTTCCAGGGCGGAACCGTCAAGAACAATATCGAGGCAGCCAAGACTCGCGTCGAAGCGGGCCGCGCCACCCTCCGCGCGGTCGAGGGCGACATTTTCACGGAAGCGGTTGCGGCCTACATGGACGTGATCCGTGACCGGGCGATCGTCGAGCTCAACCAGAATCAGGTCAGGGTGCTGGGCACAAACCTGGAAGCCACCCGCGACCGGTTCGAAATCGGCGACGTGACCCGCACCGATGTCGCTCAGTCCGAAGCGCGGCTGTCGCTCGGCCGGTCGAACCTGACCACTGCGCAGGGCCGGCTGGCGACCAGCGAAGAGAATTACCGCCGAGTGATCGGCAAGCGCCCCGACGCTCTCCAGCCGCCGCCGCCGCTGCCGCCCTTTCCGGCTACCGCCGACCAGGCGGTGCAGATCGCGCTTGCCAATAACCCGGACCTGATTGCCGTCACTCGCCAGGCGGAAGCCGCCAATTTCGACGTGCGCTCGGCCCGCGGAAGCCGCCTGCCAACCGTTTCGGCGGTCGCTTCCGGCGATTATGCCAACACGCTGTCGGGCGACACGCAGGGGATTCCGCGTTCCGGCACCGCCACCAGCGTCGGCGTGCAAGGCCGCATCCCGATCTACCAGGGCGGCCTTCCCGCCGCTCGAATCCGCCAGGCGCAAGCGCTCGAGGGGGAAACACTGGAGCGGCGCATCGCCACCGAGCGCGCGGTCGTCGCCAATACCCGTTCGGCATTCGCCACCTATCAGGCGGCGACCAACGCGATCGCCTCCAACCAGGTGGCGGTCAGCGCGAACGAGTTGGCCCTCGAAGGCGCGCGGGCGGAAAACAGCGTCGGTACCCGGACCATCCTCGACGTCCTCAACGCCGAGCAGGAATTGCTCAACAGCCAGGTCGCGCTGGTGACGGCTCGCCGCGACCAATATGTCGCCGGCTTCCAGCTGCTGAACGCGATGGGCCAGGCGGAGGCCGACGATCTCGGCCTGGAAGGCGGCCCGCTTTACGATCCGCTGGGCAATTACCGCCGGGTCGCTGGAAGCTGGAGCGATTGGGCCGGCGATCCGCGCCACACGCCCGTCGCGACGAGCACTGTCACCCCGGCCGAGCAGCCTCAGCAGGGCGTGACACCGGCCGCCCAATAGGCAATAGGGGCGCCATGGCCGGTGCTCGCGAACCTTCGATGGAAGACATTCTCGCGTCGATCAAACGCGTGATCGCCGAAGAGAAGGAAATCCGCGCGGCCGCGCCCCCGCCACCGACCGAGGATGAGGAAGACGATGTCCTCGAGCTCGACGAGAGCATGGAGGCACCTGCTCCGCCGCCCGCCGATCTCGGCCCGCCGCTGATCGAGGATGAAGTCGCCGACACCAGCCGGCAGAAGCTCGAGGAATTGGCCAGCCTCGCCGCAAGCGCACCGCCTCAGCCACAGGTCAATCCGCTCGAGGAAATGCTGCGCGAAATGCTCCGGCCGATCCTGAAGCAATGGCTCGACGACAATCTTCCCGCCATCGTCGACGAGCATGTGAAGCGCGAAATCCACCGGATCACGGGCCGGCCGCTTTAGACTTCCAACATCCGTTCGGTCCGAGATGCGTCGAGCCTGCCGAGACGCGCGGTCGAGGACCTTCCCGACTTCGTTCTCGACTGCGCTCGACCCCGCTCGAAGCGAACGGCAGGCACGTGGAAATGCAATGTTGCGTCCTCGCCTGTCCCTGCTACCCCTCCCACCATGCTGAACCGCTTCCTTCTCGCCGCCAGCGTCGCGGCCGCCGCCCTTGTCGCAACCCCGGCCGTCGCCCGGCCGATGACCGCGACCGACATGCACATGATGCGCCGCATGGGAGCTCCGAGCGTCTCCCCCGACGGGAAATGGGCGATCTTCACCTTGTCGACGACCGACCTGGCGGCGAACAAGCGCAACAATACGCTCTATTCGCTCGACCTGACGAAGCCAGGCGCGACGCCGCAACCGATCGAGGCGCTAACCGGCGCTCATGATGCCGTGTTCGGGGCCGATGGCGCGGTGTGGTACCTCGCTCCGGTCGATGGGCAGGATCAGCTGTTCCGCCTCCTGCTCGGCGGCAATCCGGCGCAGGTCTCCAACCTCAAGGGCGACATCAGCGGGTTCAAGGTCAGCGCCGACGGCAGCCGCCTGATCATCTTCGCCGACCGCGATCTCCGCTGTGCCGACTTCGCGTGCGAAGGGCTTCCGGCCAAGCCTGCGACCGGCTCCGCCCGCGTTTACGACCAGATGTTCGTCCGCCACTGGGACACATGGGTTGAGCCGGGCGTGCGCAGCCGAATCTTCGCCTTCCCGATCGCCGACGGAAAGGTGACCGGGCCGGGCGTCCCCGTCACCGGCGCGCTGGTCGGCGATACGCCGTCCAAGCCGTTCGGCGGCGGCGAGGAAATTGCACTCTCCGGCGACGGCCGCACCGTCTATTTCGCGCTCCGCGAAGCCGGGCGGATCGAGCCGACCTCGACCAACCTCGATATTTTCGCGGCCCCCGCGGACGGTTCCGCGCCGCCGACCAACCTGACGCCGGGCAATGACGGGACCGACACGCTCCCCACGCTGTCGCCGGACAGCCGGACCCTTGCCTACACTTCGATGGCCCGCGCCGGTTACGAGAGCGACCGGAGCGTCGTCATGTTGCGCGACCTCGCGAGCGGCCAGACGCGAGCTTTGAGCGCCAACTGGGACCGCTCGGCCGGATCGCTGGCCTGGAGCAAGGACGGCAAGAGCCTGCTCGTCACTGCCGGCGACATCATGGAGGAACCGGTGTTCCGCATCGACGTCGCCAGCGGCAAGGTCACGCGCCTGACCGGCGACGGCCATGCCGGCAACGTCATTCCGCTGGCCGGCGGCGGCGCGATCTTCACCCAGAACAGCGCGATGGCGCCCGACGACCTTTATCGCGTCGACGCTCGTGGCCGGGTCACCCAGCTGACTGCGGTCAACAACGCGCTTCTCGCCGAGCTCGACCCGGTGAAGTTCGAGAAGTTCAGCTTCACCGGCGCCAATGGCGACAAGGTGTGGGGGATGAAGATGAAGCCCGCCGGCCCGCAATATGCGGCGGCGAAGCTTCCCATCGCCTTCATCGTTCATGGCGGGCCGCAGGGCAGCTTCGGCAACGGCTGGTCCTACCGCTGGAACCCGCGCCTGTTCACCTCGCCGGGCTATGCGGTGGTCAGCGTCGATTT
>CBFGLY010000016.1:0-11205 GCA_965649725.1 uncultured Sphingomonas sp. | reverse complement strand
ACCAGCGTCGACTTGCCCGCGTTGGGCGCGCCGAGAACGGCGACCAGGCCGCAGCTCTGCGTCACGAGATTTGTTCCAGCAAAGCCGCTGCCGCCGCGGTTTCGGCTTCCTGTTTCGAGGCGCCTTCCGCTTCCGCTTCTCCGTGGCGGCCTAGGCTGACCTTGACCTTGAAGCGGGGGGCGTGATGGGCGCCCGAGCGGCCGACGAGCTCGTAGCGGGGAACTCCGAGATTCTTGGCCGCGGCACGTTCCTGGAGCGCCGACTTGGGATGGACCGGGGCGCGTTTCTGAACGTCGAGGAAGGGCGCCCAGTTCGATCGCACGAACCGCTCGGCGAGTTCCAGCCCGCCATCGAGGTAAATCGCGCCCAGCACCGCCTCGACCACATCGCCGACGACATTCTCGCTGAGGTTGGCATGATCCTCTCGCGCCTGGCGGCCGAGCCGGATGAAGCGCGGCAGGCCAAGGGCGTGGCCGACCTCGGCGCAGGTTTCCCGGGCAACGAGGGCGTTGTAGCGCCGGCTCATCTTGCCTTCGGGCTCGTTCGGGAAGCGCTCGTACAGCCAGGCCGCGACCACCAGGCCGAGCACCCGGTCGCCGAGGAACTCCAGCCGCTCATAGGTTTCGCCGCTGTGGCTGCCGTGAGTCAGTGCGCGCTCGAACAGCGCTTGCTCCAGCGGCTGGCGGCCAAGCGCCTCGGCAATGAAGGAAGGAAAGTCGCTCATGGGTGATAGTCGGTGCCGATGCGATCGGTGCGCAGGGCGGTGAACCAGCTGATCGGGTTGATCCAGGAGGAACTTCCGTTGGTCGACCAGAAGGCCAGCTCGGCCCGGCCGACGACCCGGTCAACCGGCACGAAGCCCATTCCGCCGGACTCGACGGAGTAGCGGCTGTCCATGCTGTCGTCGCGATTGTCGCCCATCAGGAAAAGCGCGCCCTGCGGCACGGTCACGGGCCCGAAGTTGTCGGCATAGCTGGTGTCGGTCTGATCGAGCACGGTGTAGCTGCGTCCGCTCGGAAGCTGCTCGCGATAGGCCGGATAGATGCAGCCGCGGCCGCCGTCCGCGGTCGGCCGCGTCATGGCCACCGCGGGCGTCACCACCCGGCACGGGCTGTTCGGGGAAATCTCGATCGCGACATCCTCGATCCGCTCGCGCGGCAAGGTCTTGCCGTTGAGAATGACCTGGCCCGCTTCGACCGCAACGGTGTCGCCGGGAAGGCCGATCACCCGCTTCACCACGTCGGCGTCCTCAGGACCGAGGAAAACGACGATGTCGCCGCGCTCCGGAGTCGATCCGAAAATCCGCCCGTTGAAGGACGGGATGCCGAAGGGAAAGCTGGCGGTCGAATAGCCGTAGGGCCATTTCGACACGAACAGATAATCGCCGATCATCATCGTCGGCAGCATCGATCCCGACGGGATGCTGAACGGCGCAACGATCAGGCTTCGAAGAGCCCAGGCGGCCAGCGCCAATATCGCCAAGGATTTCAGCAGGCTGGCCGGAGTTTCCTTCCGATCGTCAGGTCGGTCGGCGTAGTGCGGGCGATTGAACAAGCGGAAGGCCATACCGCGCCGCTTCTTGAGGGCCGCGCCGCGAAGGTCAAGCAGGGATGGAAAAGCCCGCCGGCCGCTTTATGAGGCTGGCCATGGCGAATCCGGACCGCGACGCAGCCTGGACGGCAATCGATCGGGTCGAACCCGAGCGGCTGGCAGAGTTGTTCGAGCGCGATGACGGCCGCTTGTCCCGGCTGAGCAAGGACGTCGCCGGCATCCATTTCGACTGGTCCAAGACGCATCTGAACGAAGAATTGGTCGACGCCTTTGCGGCGCTTGCCCAGGCTGCGGGCTACACGGCTGCGCGCGACGCTCTGTTTTCAGGTGCCGTGGTCAACCTGTCCGAAGACCGCCCCGCGACCCATGTCGCCGAGCGCGGGCAGGGCTCCCCCGCCGACAATCGGCTGGCGGCGGAACGTCACGCCAGGATGCGAAGCCTGATCGACGCGATCGAGGGCGGGGCATTCGGCGAGATCGAATCGATCCTGCACATCGGCATCGGCGGGTCGGCGCTGGGGCCTGACCTGGTGATCGATGCCTTGGGTCGGGACAGCGACCGCTTCGAGGTCCGCATCCTGTCCAATATCGACGGCGAGGCGTTCGACGAGGCGACCTGGGGGCTCGATCCCGCATCGACGCTGGTCGTCGCGGTCAGCAAAACCTTCACGACGACGGAGACGCTGACCAATTTGGAGGCCGCGCTGGAATGGCTGCGCGAGGCGGGCGTTTCCGATCCTTACGGCCAGACGATCGCGGTCACGGCCGACCCGGAAAAAGCCGTGGCCTTCGGGATCGACGAGACGCGGGTGCTGCCGTTCAGCGAAGGAGTGGGCGGGCGCTACTCGCTATGGTCGGCGGTCGGCGTGTCGATCGCGCTGGCCCTGGGCTGGGGGGCGTTCGAGGAGTTGCTGGAAGGCGCGGCCGAGATGGATCGGCACGTCAAGCTGACCGACGGCGCGGCGAACATGGCGCTGCTCGCCGCCTTCGGCGACCTCTACTACACTCATTTCAGGGATATGCAGACCAGGGCTTTGTTCGCTTATGACGAGCGGCTGCGGCTTTTGCCCAACTATCTTCAGCAATTGGAAATGGAGTCCAACGGCAAGTCGGTGACGGCGGACGGACAGCCGCTGGAACAGCCGTCGGCGCCGGTCACCTGGGGCGGCGTGGGCACGGACGCGCAGCATGCGGTGTTCCAGCTGCTGCATCAGGGCACGGTGCCGGTGCCGGTCGAATTCGTCGCGGTCGTCGAGAATGAGGACAGCGTCGATCCGCGCCATCATCAGCTGCTGCTGTCCAATTGCTTCGCGCAAGGGGCGGCCCTGATGGCGGGGCGCCAGGCGGAGGACCCGGCCCGATCCTACCCCGGGGACCGTCCCTCGGCGACGATCCTGCTGCAGCGGCTCGACCCGCGTTCGCTGGGCGCGCTGATCGCCTTCTATGAGCATCGGACCTTCGCCAACGCCGTGCTGATCGGCATCAATCCGTTCGACCAGTTCGGGGTCGAGCTGGGCAAGGAAATCGCCAAGTCGCTCGACGATCCGGAAGCGCGCGAGAAGCTTGATGCGTCGACAAGAAATCTCATCGAAAGGGCCGGGCTTTGAGCGATTTTGACTTGTTCGTGATCGGCGCAGGCTCAGGCGGAGTGCGGGCAGCGCGGATCGCGGCGGCTCATGGCGCGAAGGTCGCGATCGCGGAGGAGCATAAGGTCGGCGGAACCTGCGTCATCCGCGGCTGCGTTCCCAAGAAGCTGCTCGTCTACGGCGCGCATTTCGCCGAGGATTTGAACGACGCGGCGATGTTCGGCTGGGACGTTGCCCACTGCAAGTTCGACTGGCCGGTCCTGCGCGACAATGTGCTGGCCGAGGTCGGGCGGCTGGAAAAGGCCTATACCGACACGCTCGCCAATCACTCGGTCGAGATTTTCCACGAGCGCGCGACGCTGGCCGGCGCGAACGAGGTTCGGCTGGCGTCGGGGAAGACGGTGACGGCCGGGAAAATCCTCATCTCGACCGGCGCGCGCCCGCACATGCCGGAAGTCGAGGGCATCGAGCATGCGATCAGCTCGAACGAGGTTTTCCACCTTGAAAAGCTGCCGAAGCGGATCGTGATTGCCGGCGGCGGCTACATCGCCAACGAATTCGCCGGCATCTTCCACCAGTTCGGAAGCCATGTGACGCTGGTCAACCGGTCCGACGTCATCCTGCGCGGCTATGACGAGCAGATGCGCGACCGGCTGCTGCAGATTTCGATGACCAAGGGCATCGAATTCCGGTTCAACGCGAAATTCGACAGGATCGAGCAACGCGACGGCTCGCTGCATGTCGCAATGACCGGATGCGACGATATCGAGGCGGACGCGGTGCTGTTCGCCACCGGGCGCGTGCCGAACGTCGAAGGACTGGGGCTGGCGGAGGTCGGAGTCCAACTCGGCGAGAAGGGGCAGATCAAGGTCGACGAAAACAGCCGGACCAGCGTTCCCTCCATCTTTGCCGTCGGCGACGTGACGGATCGAATCCAGCTGACGCCGGTCGCGATCCGGGAAGGTCATGCCTTCGCCGACACGCAGTTCGGCGGCGAGCCCTGGACGGTGAATTACGACTGCGTTCCGCACGCGGTATTCTCGCATCCGCCGATTGCGGGGGTCGGGATGACCGAGGGTGAGGCGCGCAACAAGCTGGGCCAGGTGAAGACCTATACCAGCGACTTCCGGCCGATGAAAAATGTGCTGGCGGGCCGGAACGAGCGCTCGCTCTATAAGCTGGTCGTCGACGACGCGACGGAGAAGATCGTCGGAATTCACATGATCGGGCCGGACGCGCCCGAGATTCTCCAGGCGGCGGCGATCGCGGTGAAGGCGGGGCTCAAGAAGTCGGACTTCGACCAGACGGTCGCGCTTCACCCGACCATGGCCGAAGAATTGGTGCTGATGCGCTGATGCACGACGTCCTGATCATTGGCGCCGGCCACAACGGCCTGACCTGCGCGCATTACCTGGCCAAGAAGGGGCTGAAGGTCGCGATCCTGGAGGCCGCGGACAAGGTCGGCGGCGCCGCCGTCACCGACGAGTTCCACAAGGGCTTCCGCAACAGCGCCGCCAGCTACACCGTGTCCCTGCTCCAGCCCAAGGTCATCAGGGACATGGAGCTCGAGCGGCACGGGCTGAAGGTCGTTCTTCGCAAGACCGACAATTTCCTGCCGGGGCCGAAGGGCAGCTATTTGCTCGCGGGCCGCGATGGGCTGACCCGGTCGGAAATTGCCCGGCATCACGCGGCGGATGGCGCCGCTTATGACCGGTACCATGAAGAGCTTGAGACGGTCGTCCCGCTCATCCAGAAATGGATCCTCAAGTCGCCGCCGGAAGCGGGTGCCGGAATTCGCGGCCTGCCGCAGCTGGCCAGCCTTGGCCGCGACCTGATCGGCCTCTCCACGGACGAAGTCCGCACGGTCCACGAATTTGCGACCAAGAGCGCCGGCGACATCCTCGATCGCTTTTTCGAGGGCGAGATGGCGAAGGCCCTGTTCGCTTTCGACGGGATCGTCGGCAATTTCGCGTCGCCCTACACGCCGGGCACCGCCTATGTGCTGCTTCACCATCTGTTCGGCGAGGCGGCGGGCGTGCCGGGTGCCTGGGGCCATGCGATCGGCGGAATGGGGTCGATCACGCAGGCGATGGCCAAGGCGTGCCGGGAGGCGGGCGTCGACATCGTCCTGAACGCGCCGGTCAGCGAGATCATTGTCGAAAAGGGAAGGGCCGCGGGCGTTGCTGCAGCCGGCAAGAGCTGGCGTGCTTCGTCGATCGCCGCCGGCGTGAATCCCAAGCTGTTGTTCGACAAGCTCGTGCCCGAGGGCGCCGTGCCCCATCAGGTCGAGCAGCATTTCGCCCATTGGGGCTGCGAAAGCGCGACCTTCCGGATGAACGTCGCGCTCGACAAGCTGCCCAGCTTCACCTCGCTGCCCGGCCGCGGCGATCATCTGACCGCGGGCATCATCATCGGGCCGAGCATGGATTATATGCACCGCGCCCATGCCGATGCGGCGCTCAACGGCTGGTCGTCGAAGCCGGTGGTGGAGATGCTGATCCCGTCAACACTGGATCCAAGCCTTGCGCCCAAGGGCAAGCATGTCGCCTCGCTGTTTTGCCAGCATTTCCGCTACAAGCTTCCCGGCAAGCGATCGTGGGACGAGGAGCGGGAGAAGGCCGCGGACACGATCATCGCCACGGTCGACGCCCATGCGCCCGGCTTCGCCAAGTCCGTCATCGCCCGGCAAATCCATTCCCCGCTCGACCTGGAGCGGCGGTTCGGGCTGGTCGGCGGCGATATTTTCCACGGAAAGATGGGTCTGGACCAGCTGTTCAGCGCGCGGCCGATGATCGGCGCGGCGGATTATCGGATGCCCTTGCCTGGCCTCTATTTGTGCGGATCGGGCGCGCATCCGGGCGGTGGGGTGACGGGGGCGCCGGGGCATAACGCCGCGCAGGCAATCCTCGCCGATCGCAAGCCTTGGAGCCGGCGGGCATGACCAGTGCCAGCCCTCCGTTCGCCTCGAGCTTGTCGAGACGCGAAAGTCGAGAGGCATGTCTCGACATGGGTTCTCGACTGCGCTCGAACCCGCTCGACATGAACGGCTCAAAATAAGCATATGACCAGTCCGCTCTCGGGAATTCGCGTCCTCGACCTCAGCCGCGTGCTGGCCGGGCCTTGGGCAACGCAGCTGCTCGCGGACCTCGGCGCCGAGGTGATCAAGGTCGAAAAGCCCGGCGAGGGGGATGATACTCGTCATTGGGGCCCGCCCTGGCATGAGCATGATGGCGAAAAGGTTGCCGCCTATTTCCTCGCCGCCAACCGCGGGAAGCGCTCGGTCGCGATCGATTTCGCGACGGAGGAAGGCGCTGCGCTGGTCCGGAGAATGGCCGCCGATGCCGACGTGGTGGTCGAGAATTTCCGGGTCGGCGGCCTCCAGAAGTTCGGGCTGGACGCGGAGAGCCTTCGCGCCGCCAACCCTCGCCTGATCTACGCATCGATCACCGGCTTCGGCCAGGACGGACCCTACGCCCAGCGCGCGGGCTATGACTATATCATCCAGGGGATGGGCGGGTTGATGAGCCTGACTGGCGTTCCCGACGGGGAGCCGGGCGGCGGTCCGATGAAGGTCGGGGTCGCGGTCGCCGACCTTTTCACCGGCATGTACACCGCCAACGCTATCCTCGCCGCTCTCTATCGGCGCGAGCAGACGGGCGAGGGCGCGACGATCGACATGGCATTGCTCGATACGCAGCTCGCGATGCTGGCCAACCAGGCTTCCAATGCGCTGGTCAGTGGGGTCGACCCTAAACGCCTGGGCGCCGGGCATCCGAATATCGTGCCCTATCAGCCCTTCCAGGCGGCCGATCAGCCGATCATCATCGCGGTCGGCAACGACCGGCAGTTCGCGAAGCTGGCAGCCATCGTCGGCCACCCCGAATGGGCCAGCGATCCCGATTATGCCACGAACGCGGCCCGCGTGGCCGCGCGCGCCCGGCTTGTGCCGATGATCGCGGAAATTATCGGGCAGCGGTCGGCCGCCGAATGGCTCGATCGGCTGGAAGAAGCCGGAATCCCGGCAGGCCCGATCAATAGCATCAGCCAGGCTCTTGCAGACCCGCAGGCGGTCTATCGCGGGGCACGCATCAGCGCTGGCGGAGGGGCTCTTGGCGAGGTGCCCATGGTTGGCAGCCCGATACGGATCGACGGCGAGCGCAGCGACGCGCGGCTCCCGCCGCCCGCGCTTGGCGAGCATGACGACCTCATTCGTCAGATCGTCGGCGATCAGGAATTTGAGCGGCTGAAGGCCGCGGGCGTGATCGGCGGTTGAGTTAACTTCTTGTTAGATCGGCCGCTTTGCCGCATAGAACAGTTGCCCTCGGGGAGGACTGTTTGGCGAAGGTCTTTCTAAGTTACGCCCGCGAAGATGCCCCGGCGGCCAAACAATTGGCCGAATGCATCGGACGCGCGGGGCATCAGGTCTGGTGGGACCGCCAGATCGAAGGCGGGTCGCGCTTTTCCGCCGAAATCGACCGCGAGCTCAAAAATTGCGACGCTGTCGTCGTCATCTGGACCAAGGCGTCGATCGAGTCTCCCTGGGTGCAGGACGAGGCGGCGGAAGGCCGCGATGCCGGACGCCTGGTTCCGGTCATTCTTGGGGCCGACAAGCCGCCACTCGGCTTTCGCCAGTTCCAGTCGGTCGATCTGGGCGACTGGAATGGCGAGGGCGACCCGCCGGCGCTCGATGCGCTGATCCGGGCGATCGCCCAGAAAGGCGGAGCGCCGGAAGCGGCGCCCCAGAGCAAAGCCGCAAGCAAGGGTCATGAACGCAAGGCGTCCATCTGCGTCCTTCCGTTCGTGAATATGAGCGGGGATTCCGAACAGGAATATTTCAGCGACGGAATCACGGAAGACATCATCACCGACCTGTCGAAAGTCTCGGCGCTTTCCGTCGTGGCTCGCAACACCGCCTTCACCTTCAAGGGACAATCCCTCGATGTGAAGGAGGTCGCCCAGCAGCTCGGGGTCGACCATGTGCTCGAAGGCAGCGTCCGCAAGGCCGGCAATCGGGTCCGGATCACGGCCCAGCTGATCGACGGCACGAAGGGCGATCATCTCTGGGCCGACCGCTATGACCGCGATCTCACCGACATTTTCACGATCCAGGACGAAATCTCGAAGGAGATCGTCGGCGCCTTGCGGGTCAAGCTTCTGCCCGCGGAGAAACGGGCGATCGAGACTCGCGGCACGTCGAGCGTGGAGGCTTATAACCTCTTCCTCATGGCCCGGCAGCAATGGATTACGGGAAGCTCCGGCGACATGCGCCGGGACGAGGCTATCGTGCGCATCTGCCAGCAGGCAGTGACCTTCGATCCCAATTATGCGCAGGCCTGGGCGCTGATGGCGCTGGCCCAGTCGCAATTGCGCCTGTGGCATGCGCGGGACGAAGATTCCCTTCCAGCAGCGGAACGAGCGCTTTCAATCGATCCGAACATTGCCGAAGCCCGGTGCGTCCGGGCGCACATGCTCGAGGAGCAGGGCAAGAGCGAGGAAGCAAAGTCGGAAATCGAGACCGCACTCCGGGTCGACCCGGAATCATGGGAAGTGAATCGCGAAGCTGCCCGGCTTCTCTTCCGCCAGGGCAACATCAAGGAAGCCATCCCCTATTTCCAGAAGGCGACCGAGCTTGTCGACGCGGACTGGCACAATGCCGGAATGCTGGCCACCTGCTACCATGAGACCGGAGATACCGAACGGCTGCAGCACGCCGCGCAAATGACCGCGGAGCGCGTCGAACGGGCGCTGGCCAAGGATCCGTCGAACGCGTCGGCGCTTGCGTCTGGAGCCGGCGCGTTGGCGACGCTTGGCGAATATCAGAAGGCCAAGGACTGGATCGATCGGGCGCTGCTTCTGGACCCGGACAATATATTGATGCGCTACAATCTCGCGTGCGCGCTCGCCTCGGACATCAAGGATTACGACCGCGCGCTGGAGGTATTGACGCCCTATTTCGAGCGGACAGTCAGCCGGACCCAACTGAGGCATGCCGAGGTCGATCCGGACCTCGATCCGATCCGCAGCAATCCCAGGTTCCGGGAAATGATGTCGGCCGCCAAGAATCGGCTCGGAATGGGCGAGATGCAGATGGCCGCGGCTCCGCCGACCGCCGCGGAGTGATCGAGCGCTAGCGCTCCTCGGACGGTCCGGCCGAGGTCAGGCTGTCTTCGCTGTACCGGCTCTTGATGAAGCGGCCTTGCGTTTCAAACGCCGCCATGTCGGCCCGGGCCAGCTTTTCGGATATTTCGGTCAGCGCGACGCGGCCCGCGGACAAGGCTTCGACCAGCCGTTCGTCGACGCTGACGTCCTCGCCGTCGCGCTCGCCGCGATAGGCCTGCGGGACGTGAAGGTAGCGGTCGATGAGGCCGGGCAGATGGGTCGACATCAGCCGCCGCGCATCCTGGGCATTGGGATCGCCGTCCGGCACCCGCTCGAGTGTCTGGCGGAGCGGCGGAAGCATCGCCGAAAGCTGGTCGACTTCGTTCTGGGCGGGCGCGGGGAGCATCCGGCGGGAGCGGAACAGGTAGGAATCGAACCGCTGTACCATCTGGCCGTTGGGAAGGTCCGCCGGAACATCGGGCGCCGCAATCTCGCGCTTGCCGGAGAAGGCCAGCAGTGCGGCAACGCCGATCGCGACGCCGACTGCGGCGAGAAAACCGAACATGCCGATCGGCTTGATCAAGCCGAAGAGAATGGTGACGATGCTGATCGCCAGAATGGCGACACCGATGCGGCCAATGGTCCGGCCTACGCCAGCATTCAACCGCTGCCGCTCGCGCTGCGCCGCCGCGCGAACCGAGCCGTCACGCTCGTCGAGCTGGCGCATGACGCGGTCGGCGCGGGCGATGGCGAGGTCGGCTTTCTCGGTGGTCATGGCTCATCACTCCGCTCATCCTGAGGAGCCGCTGAGCGCAGTCGAAGCGGCGTCTCGAAGGACGGTCCTTCGAGACGGGCCTTCGATACGCCCTCTGGGCTACTCAGTCCCTCCTCAGGAGGAGCGGGATTGGAAATTGTCATTTTCGCTCGATGGCCTCGAACGGCGAGCTGGCATTTTCAAGCTTGCCCTGGGCGACGCCCTCGGCCCGCGCGATATAGCCCTTCGACTTTTCGACCTCGTTGCCCAGCGTGTCGACCGTCTGCTTCATATTGGCGAGCGCCTGGAGCTTGAACGTGTCGATCTGGTCCATCGTGTCGTAGATGTTCTGGAAGGCGCGCTGCAGGGTCTCCAGCGGGATGGTCGAGCTTGCGGCCTGCTCGTGGATCGCGCCGGTCTGGGTGCGGAGCAGCTCGCCGGTCGTATCGATCATGCCCGCCGTGGTCGTGTTGAGAGCGTTGACCTGTTCGAGGACCAGCCGCTGGTTGGTCATCGCCTGCGCCACCGTCACCGCCGTCCGCAGGGCGGAAACCGTGGTGGTCGAGGCGCGGTCGACGCCCTTCACCAGCTCGACATTGTTCTTCTTGACCAGGTCGAGCGCCAGATAGCCCTGCACGGTCACCGCCATCTGCGTCAGCAGGTCGGTCGTCCGCTGGCGCGTGTAGAACAACGCCGTCTCGCGGATTGCCTTGGCCTTGGCCGGCTCGGTCGCGTCGAGCTCGTTGGCCTTGTCCTCCAGCTGCTTGTCGAGGCTCTTGGAGATGTGGATCATCTGCTCGAGCTTGTGCATCGTCTTCCACAGGCCCGCGCGCTCGGTGTCGATCGCGGCATTGTCCATCAGCAGCTCGTCCTTGCCGTTGCCGAGCCGCCCGAGGATCGCGGAGATGTGGGTCTGCGAGCTGCGATATTTGTCGAAATAATTGTTGATGCGCTTCCCGAAGGGGATGATCCCCAGGAACTTGCGGGTCGTGAACGACTTGCTGTTTTCCTTGGGGTCGAGCGCCTCCACCGTCCGGCGGAGCTCGGTCAGGTCGGCGCCGATGCCGGTGTCGCTGTCGATCGCCTTCACCGGCCGGTCGAGGAAGCGGTTGGACGCGCCCGCGGCCTCCGCGATTTCCTTGCGGCCCATTGCGGTCAGGGCATCGACCTTCTTGCCGAATTCCGGGCTGTTGCTGTCGAGCGCGGCCAGCTCGT
>CBFGLY010000015.1:0-11267 GCA_965649725.1 uncultured Sphingomonas sp. | reverse complement strand
AAAAGCCGGAAAAGCTGAGCTTTTCAGGACTGTCTCGGGACAGTCCGGCGGCTTTTCGCGCGCGGGAGTTGTGCCCCCGAAGGGCAAAACTCGATCAGAGAAGTCGTCCCAGACGACTTATGGTTAACGGGCTGCGGACACTCCGCTCGCCGGTTCGGCAAGCGCGATGGTGGGACTTTTCGACAGCCGGATCACGCCGACCCTCGCGACGCTATGACCTGATCCGATCTGGATGATTTTGCCAAGATCAGCCTCGGCGCCGGCGACCTTTGCGGAATCGCGGCTCAGCCGGAGCGTGTAGCTGCCGTAGGCGACGCGCTGGAACAGGAAGAAGCCGTCATAATCGCTGCGCGTGGTCTGGACGGTCTTGCCGGACGCGTCGACGAGCTCGACGTCGAGCCCTTCGAAGCCGCGCCCGTCGTTGCGCGCGAGGACGCCCTCGATGTCGCCTGCCCCGACGAGGCCGATTTCCAGCTTTGCGGCCACGCCCGGCCTTGGGACGACGACCTGCAGCGCCTTTTTCGGAGCAAGCAGCGGGTCCTCCAGCGTGGACGTGTCGATTCCGATCGCGATCGGGCGATAGGGTTGCAGGCCGTCGACCCGGACGAACCCCTTTTTATCGCTCAATTCGTCGGAAACCCGCTGCCCGGTCGTGATCGACGCCCCTTCTTCCCAGGGTTCGCTGTAATCGCGATGGCCATTGTCGTTGAGGTCGCGATAGATCCTTGCCTCGACCGACCCGGTGGTCGCAAGCTTCTGGCTGGAAAGCCGCATTCCGCCGGCGCTGGAATCCAGCGAGAAGTTGAGATTGATGCCGGCCGCAATGCTTCCATCGGTCCCCGCCTCGATCGACGCGGCCGCGGCGACCGCGCTGAACCTGCGGATGTGGGAAATCCGTGCCCGGCCGCGCTTGGCGAAGGCATCATAGGCGACTGCACCTTCCCAATCGGCATTTTCGCTTGCCGACCAATAGGCCGACAGCTCGGCGGTCCGGAACCGGCTTTCCGGCCGAACGTCCCATTGCGCCTCTCCGCGCAGCCGGACATCGCCGATCCGGCCGGTCCCGATCAGGCCCACGTTGAGATAATCGGCCTGCGGCGGCTCATTGGAACCCAGGCGGCGCTGCCAGTTGACCAGCGTGGTCAAGTTGAAGCCGTTGATATTGGTCGACAATCTGCCGTGGGCATCTAGCGAGCTGTCGCTTGGCCCCCGGTCGATCAGGCGAATGTCGCCATGCGCCGAAATCTGCTGCCGCCCGATTTTAACCGGTGCGTCGAGGGCCAGGCGAACATCGCGATAGCGATCCTCCCGCCGCCCGTTGAGGGTGAAGCCGTCGGCATAAAGGGCTTCGGCGCTGACATTGACCGCGCCGATCCTGGCGATCCCTTGCGCGCGCGCGGCAAGGCCGCCGTTGCTGTCGCGCGCAACGGCGGCTTCGACCAGCGCGGGGCCGATCGATCGTCGCACCGACCCTTCGACGAAGGTCAGCCTTTCGTGATCTGCCAGCAGCATCGTCGCCAGCAGCCCGACCGACGTCCGCTTGTCGATGCCATGTTCGACCTGGACCGCTGCCTGAAGGTCGGGGCGGCGGAAATCGCCGGCCTCTCGCTCGGGCGGCGGGCCGCCGCCGTCGTCGCGGCCGACGAAATTGCTGAGCAGGTTGCGCCCGGGCTGGCTGACTCCGGCCCAATACCAGGTCTTGCCCGAGGGGACCTGGCTTTGGCCGACGTTGATGGTTTCCAGCCGGCTGCGCTGCTGGCCTTGAGGCCCGTACAGGATGATTTCGAAGCGATTGTCGCCGTAAACCAGCGGAACGTCCTCGAAAATGTAGCGGGAGGAGCCATCCGAACGGCTAAATGCAAGTAATTCTCCGTTGCGATAAAGCTCCGCGTCCCAGCCGGGCGGCAAATCTCCCTCAAACCGGGTGCGGTCGAAGGCAACGGGGTTGAACAGGGGCTTGTTGGTGACCTGCGCGCCGCGTCCGCTGGCTCCGCCGACCAGCCGGCTCGACAGTCCCTCCACGTCGCCGACCGCGAAATGAGTGGCGTTGAGCGGGCCAAGCAGCCCGCCTTCGGGATCGGAGCGATAAGCGCGCACTCGAAGCGACTGCGGTCGGCCCTTGCCGTCGCTCGACAGCATCGCGTCGTACGACAGCTGGGCGATTTCGCCCGCGGCAACGACCGACGCCTGGCGATCGACGCGCATTCCGTTGGAAGCCCGATAGGTCACCCCGGCGCTGACGATGAAGTCGAGCGCCGGAGCGCGCCACATCCGGTAGGGAAGCTTCACTTGGGGAAGGCCTTCCAGAGGCAGAGCGGCCTTGTGCAGGCGCGCAGCCCTTTGCTCCCTCTCGCGGGCAAGCTCGACCGGCAATTTCGCCTCCGATTCGAGCAACAGCATGGACCCGGCAGTGCTGGGATTGACCTCGATCCCGAACCAGCGGCTCAGCGCGGCGGAATCGACGCACCAGCCTTCGGGGGTCTCGCGAATGGTGCCGCTTGCGATCCGTTCCTGCTGATCTTTCCCGAAGCGCGCGAGCCCAGCCGATTCGTCGATCTCGATCCGATTCTCTTCGCTGAATGCCCATCCGGAGGCCTTGCGTGCCTGGAGGTCGATCTTCATCGGCACGTCGAGGGTGGTGAGAAAGTCGCCGAAGACAATGCAAGTGCCTTCAGGCGTGCTGTAGGCGCGGACGCCGTCGCCGAGGCGCAGCTGGCGAATGTTCACGTCGAGCAGGAATTGTTCGTCAGGGTTGGCCGTCCAGCCTTGTGCGACGGGGGTCGCCGCCCAGGCGGCAACAGCGCCCGCCGCGGCGAGCGCCAGCGACGCCAGCGCGCCGCGCATCCAGCGACGAGGCCGCTGCATGGGTGAGCCCCCCCCCGCTCGTCCAGCCTAGCGAAGGACCGCGGTGGTCTCGGCGATGGTCACGGGGCCGCTGTCGGTCGGCTCGACATATTGGACGGTGACCGGGCCGGTCGCCTCGGCCACATGGGCCGGATCGATCGGAATGGTGACCGAGCGCTGTCCGAGCTCGGTATAGACGGCAACGCCCCGCACGAGGGCGATCGGATCCGAGACGCCCGCCTTCAGCACCCGCACTTCGCCATAGGTCGACCGGTCGCCGCTGCGGCTGATGTCGAGGGAGATGGCAGGCTTGCCATTCTCGACGACCTTGCGAACGTTGGCGAGGCCGGCCTTGGCCTCCAGGTTTCCGAGCCGGACGATGACTGGGATCGTCACTCCGTAGATGGGCGTCAGCTGGAAGGCGACGCCTTCGATTTTCTGAGGCGCCACCGCCGGCCGGGGCGGCGGCACGGCGCGGAACAGCATGTGAACCCTATATTCGCCGTCCGGCAGGCCTTCCGGAGCGCGGGCCGACAGCCGGATCGACTGCGGCTGGTGCGGCGGCAGGGTGATTCGGCGCGGTGCGTAGAGAATCATGTCCTGCGCCGCCTTTTCGGACGTGCTGGGCAATTCGACGTCGACCAGCCTGCCTTCGGGCGTCATTCGCCTAAGTTCGACCGAAATGCGGTAGGTCGCGACATCGTCGCCGATGTTGTTGAGGATCACCTCGGTTCCGCGCCGCCCGTCGAGGACGATGCGGGTCGGCGCGACCAGAAGGTCGCCAACGCCTGCTTCGGCCGGCAAGGGTGCCAGCATCAGCGCGGGAGCAAGCAGGGCAAGGGCGGCAAGGCCGCGGACCGAACGCATCATCGAAACCTCCAGGACTATTTGGAGGAGTATCGGTCCATAATGGTTATCATCCGGCTAACCATGGCGAGCAAACGGCAGGAAAAAAGGGCCCGCCGGTCGCCCGGCAGGCCCTTCCTTCTGATCGAGCCCGGCGAACCGGGCCTTATCGATCGATCTTAATAGTCGACGGTGACTTCGATGTCGCCGACGTACAGACCGCCAACGGTGGTGTCGGCGATGGTGATCGCGCCGCCCAGCGTGAACAGAACGCCCGAAGCGCCCGAGTTGCCCAGCGGCAGCGCGAAGTCCGCGTCCGGAGTGAACGGCAGCGTCTCATTGCCGCCCGACGTGGTGTTGGTCAGGTTCGAACCGGTCGTGTCGACGTTGACCGTCATGTTGTTGGTGCCGGTCACCTGGTACTGGGCCGAGGTGGCCGTTCCCGAGCAGACGACGACGGTAGCGTCGCAGCCGCCGCGGACGCCGGCGTTCGACACGGTGATCGTCCGGGTGCCGCCGACGGCCAGGCCGTTGACGATCGTGCCGAAATCGAGGTTGCGCTTGGCTTCCAGCGTCAGCGGCTTGACGATCTTCGCCGAGGCCTTGGCCTTCGGAGTTGCGCCGACAGGGGCGGCAAGCGCCGGGGTCGCGACGAGAGTTGCAGCAGCGGCCAGCGCCGCCAGACGAACGAACTTGGTCATAATGGTATCCCCACTTGTTCCAATGACATGGCGGCTGGCCGAGCGATTCGCCGCCCATCCGTGGGGCCTTCATTAACCGTCCCTGCTTACGGCTTTGCTCAGCGCTATGGTTACTGGACCATTAGGGTTTGTCCGTTTCGGACCAGTCTATTTTGGACGGTCAGAAATATTCGACGTCGATCGGGACGTCGCCGCGGAATTCCCCGTCCGCTTCCCCCGTCACGCGCAAGACTCCTCCGAATCGGAAGGACAGGCGTCCTTCCGCGTCGAGCCGGGGCATTGGCGGAAGATCCGATTCGATCGATTCGAGGCGGATCGAGCCACCGGACAGACCGAACAGCTCGATCCGCTCCGGCAGCGTGACTCGCACCATGCGGCCGGCCTCGCCGCGGATGATGACTTCCCCGACCATCGCCCGGGCGCTGATTGCGGTGATGGACCCCGAAACGCTTCTCGATCCGTCAGGCGACAGCTCGGCGCTGCCCTCTCCCGACCCGGCCAGGATCAACCGGTCGAAGTCGAGGCTTGTCTCGACATCCAGGCTGACAGGCGCCTTCGGCTTGGCCGATCCTTCCTCATCCTGCGAATTGCACAGGCGGCAGGGCGCGATCGCATCCTGCGGCAATGCAGGCGCGGCAATGAGCGCGAGCGCAACAAGGACGATAAACCGTCCGGTCATGGCACCGACGCTATGGGCTCGGCGTTGAAACAAGGTTAACGCAGCCTTCACCCCTTCCTGAAAGCGAGGCCGGCCGATGAACGACAAGCGGACCAGCGACGCCGAGTGGCGCGACAAGCTAAGCCCGGAACAGTACCGAATCCTGCGCGAGGCCGGGACGGAAGCTCCGTTCACCGGAGCCTTGCTGGGCAACAAGGACAAGGGAATGTACCGCTGCGCCGCCTGCGGCGAACCCCTGTTCGAAAGCGGCACGAAATATGACAGCGGTTCGGGATGGCCGAGCTTCACCGAGCCGGTCGGGAGCCAGTCGGTCGAGGAGCTGACCGACCAAAGCCATGGAATGACCCGGACCGAGGTTCGCTGCTCGAAATGCGAGGGGCATTTGGGCCATGTCTTCCCCGATGGCCCCGGTCCCAACGGGCTTCGCTACTGCATCAACAGCGCCTCGCTCCAATTCGACAAGGCGGCGGAGGACAAGGACCAGCGAAGCCCTGACGAATAGGCACCGCTTGTCGCAAGCCGACGAAGCCAATAGGGATTGAGCCCAATGGCCGTATCCGCTCCGTCCCGAGCCAAGGGAATGTTCGTCTCGATCCTGAAATGGGGTCTCGCCCTCGGCGCTCTCGCAATCGTCAGCCTCGGCATCGCGGTCGCGGTGGCGATGGCGTCATTGCCCGACTATCAGCAGCTCACCCGGCGGTCCGACCTTGGCCAGATGGTGCGGGTTCGCGCGGCCGACGGAACGCTGCTCGTTTCCCTGGGCCCAAGCTTCGGACGCTGGCTTTCCTACGACGAAATTCCGGCGACCATGCGCACGGCGATGATCGCGGTCGAGGATCGCCGTTTCCGGAGCCACCTGGGCGTCGATCCGATCGGCATGGCCCGTTCGGTCAAGGTGCGGCTTGAATCGGGACGCTGGAAACAGGGCGGTTCGACCATCACCCAGCAGCTTGCCCGCAATATCTTCCTGACCAACAGCCGCACGTTCGGGCGCAAGGTGAAGGAAGGGATATTGGCCCTCGCGATCGAGCAGAAGTTCAGCAAGGACCAGATTCTCGAACTTTACCTCAACCGCGTCTATTTCGGCGGAGGCGCCTATGGGATCGACGCCGCCAGCCGGACCTTCTTCGGTCATGGCGCCGAACGGCTGAGCCTGGGAGAGGCAGCGATCATTGCCGGGCTGGTGAAGGCGCCGTCCAACTATTCGCCGACCGCGGACGTCGAGGCGGCCCGGAGCCGGGCGGACGTCGTTCTGAACTCCATGGTCGCGAACGGCTTCCTGCCGGCGTCCGCCGCCGCCGATGTCGACGCGGCCGACATCAAGGTCCAGCCGGCATCGAAGCAGGACAGCGTTCGCTATTTCACCGACTGGGCGCTGCCGCAGCTCGACACGCTGATCGACGAGACCAGCGAACCGATCGACGTCTGGACGACGCTCGACCCCGGGATGCAGTCCGCGGCCAATCGCGCCGTCAATGCGAACACCCCCAAGGGCGTTCAGGGAGCGCTGGTGGCGATCGACCGCGACGGCGCGGTGCGGGCGATGATCGGCGGACGCGACTATGTGGAATCGATCTACAACCGGGCGACGCAGGCCGAGCGGCAGCCGGGCTCCGCATGGAAGCTGTTCGTCTATCTCGCGGCTCTGGAAAGCGGGATGAAGCCGGAGGATGTCATCGTCGACGAACCGGTGACGATCGACGGATGGACTCCCCGCAATTCGAGCAGGACCCATGCCGGCCCGGTCAGCTTGCGGGAGGCCTTTTCCCGGTCGATCAATACGGTCAGCGCCAAGATCGGCGATGCGCTCGGCTTCGGCACGATTGCCGACATGGCGCGCCGCTTCGGCATATCCGGCAAGATTTCGACCTATCCGTCGATGGTCCTCGGAACGAGCGACGTTCGGCTGATCGACATGACCAAGGCCTTTGCGGCCGTTCAGAATCGCGGGGTCAGCGTCATGCCCTATGCGATCCGCAAGGTTGCGACCGCCGACGGCCGCCTCCTCTATCAGCATCAGGGCGGCGAGGAGCGGGTGCTGGTTGCGCCCTGGGTCGCCGCCGAGATGACCGATCTCCTCCAATCGGCGGTGATGTCCGGAACCGGGCGGGCCGCGCAGATCGGGCGGCCGGTTGCCGGCAAGACCGGAACGACCACGTCCAACAAGGACGGCTGGTTCGTCGGCTTCTCCAGCGGGTTGACGACCGGCGTCTGGATGGGGCGCGACGATGCCCGTGCGGTCGGCGGTCTTCAGGGCGGCACCGCGCCGGCCCGGGCCTTTGCCGATTTCATGCGAGTCGCGGTGGCGAAGCGGCCGGTCGAGCAGTTCGAGACTCAGGCGCCGGTGCCCGACTGGCAGCTGGAGCCCGACGAAGAAGCCTGGGGCATGGAGTATAATGAAATGACCCCGATGGTCGACGCCGACGGCAATCCGATCGGCATCGAGGTGGTTCGGCCGGGCGATCCCTATGCGTCGCAGCCCCAGGCGCAGCCGGGAGAAGGCCAGGTCGATCAGCAATGGCTGGACGAGGTTCTTCGGCGAAATCCGGACAGTCGGGCCCCGGCCGCGACCCCTCAACGGGTACCCCCGCCAAGGCAACCGCGGCAGCAGCAGCCTCCACCGCCCCCGCCCCAGCCGTCAGAGCGGCCGGCCGACCCGCTTCAGCCGAGGCCCTAAGGCGCGAAGCTCGGCCCGGGCGGCGGCGACGTCGCCATCGAACAGCTGCTTCTCCAATGCGCGAAACTGCGGGCCGTGATTCATGTGGACCCTGTGCGCCACTTCATGCGCAACGACCCATTCAAGCAGGTGAGGCGGGCCCAAAATCAGGCGCCAGTTGTAGCGGATGGCGCCACTTGCCGAGCAGCTTCCCCACCGGCTCGAGGCGTCGCCGACCGAAACCGACCGGACCGTTACCCCGGCGAGCGCCGCCACCCTGGCCGTTTCATCGCTGAGCCGGTCGCGCGCCCTTGCCCTCAAATATCGTTCAACCCGGCTGGAGAATGCCTCCCTTGGCCCGCCGCATACCAGCAGCCCGTCAGAAAGAACCGGGGTTCGCAAACGGCCGGAGTCCCATAGCAATTGGACGTCGCGCCCCTCGATCGGGACGCTGCGTCCCGGCTCGAACGGCTCGCCCGGCTCCAACCGGGCCAGTTGCGCATCGACCCAGGCAGACTGGCCGCGCGCCCATTCCAGAGCGGACCTGCGGCTGACTCGCCGGGGGCAGGTAAGTGTCAAAAGCCCGCGCGCCTCGTCCAGGCGGAGGCGAAGCGAGCGGGCGCGTGGGTGGCGACGAAGCTCGATCGGCCAGGCCAGGCCCGGCAGGCTCAGGGCTTCAAAGCGGCCGGTCGACAAGATGCCATTCCAGGTCGCCCGCATCGACCTCGCTCACCGTCCATCCCCTGGTGGATTGGCCAGCCTCATGGACCGTCTCCCGGCTCCCGGAAATGAGATAATGCCAGTCCGGAAGGGGCTTTCCTTCCCATCGGAGGCGATAGGCGCAGGTCGAGGGCAGCCACTCCAGTTCGTCCAGCTTTGCGGGATCGAGCTTGACGCAGTCCGAGACGAGACGTTTCCGGTTGGGATAATCGGTGCACATGCCGGTCTTTCGATCGAGCAGCTTGCACGCCACGTTGGTCGGAAACAGCTCTCCGGTCTCGTCGTCTTCCAGCTTGTGAAGGCAACAGCGCCCGCATCCGTCGCACAGCGCTTCCCATTCCCCGCGATCGAGGTCCGGCAAGGGCTTTTCCCAAAAGGCATTTGCGCTATTCATGAGTGCTCAAGCCTTGGTGCTTCAAAGCAAAGTTATCAAGGGAAGAGCAGACGGGGAGGGTGTTTCATGCGGCTGTGGGCCAAGGCGGCTTTGGCGTTGGCGATCGTCGGGGCAGCAGCGCCGCTATCCGCGCAGATGGGCGGATCCGAAGGAGAAACCTTCCTGAAGGCGATCGAGGATGGCGACAACGGCAAGGCCGTTTCCATCGTCGAGCAGCCGGGAAGCCGGATCGTCAATTACCGCGGCTATGACGGCGATACGGCTCTCCACATCGTAACCCGCAACCGGGAGCTCGAGTGGGTCGGCTATCTTTTGAAGAAGGGCGCCGACACCGGCATCAAGGACGCCAAGGGCGACACCCCCATGATCATCGCCGCGCGAATCGGGTTCGACGACGCGGTCGATTACATGCTTCGAATGGGCGCCGATCCGGACGCCACCAACAGCCGCGGCGAAACCGCGCTGATCGTTGCGGTCGAACAGCGTCGGCCGCGAATCGTGGAGCTGCTGATGAAAGCAGGCGCCGATCCCGACAAGACCGATCATGCGGCAGGCTATTCGGCCCGGGACTATGCCAAGCGCGACACTCGCAACCGCGACCTCTTGCGCCTGATCGAAACGGTGAAATCGACCAAAAAGAAGGTCGCCGGACCCAGCCTGAATTAGAAGGATTCGCCCAGCGACGGGTCGATCTGCGCCGAGAGCCGGCGTGCCGCGCGGCGGGCGAAGCGCAGCGTCTCTGCCTTGCGCCTGGCCGGGGCAAGCGGCCGGTTCGACGGCTCACGCATGACCGCGGCATCGTAGCGGTCGGCGACGAGCAGACCCGCGTTGGCGGGCAGGAATCGCTCCTCGTCGAGCAAATGGGCGAGATGATGCGGCACCGCCCAAAAGAAGCGATCGCAATAGTCGAGATAGTCGGTCCACTTCTGGTCGCCCAGCAGGTCGGCCTTGCTCACCTTGATCTCGACGATGGTGAGCTCCCCCTTCGGCCCGACCGCCATCAGGTCCGCCCGGCGACCGTTGGGCAGGGGCACTTCGCACATGGCGAACAGGTCGTGGCGGCAGAACAGCCGCGTGACGCCTCGCGCAACCTCGGCCGCGACCGGTGGCGCGTCCATGAAACAGTCGGGAATCGGGTTGGAAGCCATCAGGCTGTCATAGAACGAAAGGGGACCGCCGGCTAGGCGATCCCCTTGATCTGTCGCGGTGCTTGGAACCTCAGCGGTAGAAGATATGATTGCCGAGCGTCGCGACGCGCGTCAGGCGCCAGCCCGGCGAAACGCGGCGGGCATGGAAAAACAGAGCCTTGCCGACCGGCGAGGAATAGGCGCCGGAATCGACGATCTTGGCGATCGCCACGGCTTCCTGCCAGTCGCGCGAGGCACGCGGGATATGCGGAAGCGAATGGCCGCGGACGAAGCTGAACTGGCTCCGCTGGAAGACCACGCCGCAGTAGCTGGAAGGGAATCGGCCGGAATTGGCGCGGTTGGCGATGACATGGCCCACCGCGAGCTGGCCCTGGAGCGATTCGCTCTTCGATTCGAAGTAAATGGCGCCTGCAAGGCATTCGAGCTCTCGGCTTCCGGGATCGGAGCTGCGCAAGCTCGCCACCGTTTCCGCCAGGGTTGCGCCCTTGGCAATCTCTTCGTCCGAATCCGCTTCATCGGCGGGCGCAAGCGGATCATTTTCCGGAGCGGACAGGAGATCGGGGGATTCTTCGCTCGGCAGCAGAGAGCTCGCGACCGGAGCGGGCAGGATATTCGACCCATCGGTGATCAGGGGCTCGACGGCCGGATTGACCTTGGCCGGAGCGACCGACGAGCCGGTAAGCGCGGCGATCACCAAAATGGCGGTTCGAAACGACACGAACATGAAGACCGTTATCTGTGCGGTGAACCGGCCGGACGGCGATCATGCCCGATGGACATTTCTCGCCGAGGGTGATTCCCCGACTGCGTGGCATCTCCACGGCTTCGAAACACTAGCCGACGCGGATGCCCCCCGCTTTGAAGTTGGACCCTGATTTCGGATCGGTTCCGATGGGTCAACCTTCGGAGGTCGTTTCAGCGATGAATCGTTCAGGCGATGGGATATCCAGTTCAATTAACCACAAATCCGAATCGAATCGGGCTCGCTTTTGGCTCCATTCCGCGATTGTTTCGGTTCCAGCCCCCTCCGCAGGGCCGACCCGCTCCCATCGATAGCGCCCGGTGCTCGACAGCGACCGCTCCAAGCAGCCGCAGTGGCGGCCCCGGCTCCCGACAATGAGGATGATCGCGCCCCGGTCGGCGTCGCCCTTTTTCAGCACCGTGCCGAACCCTCCGGCCTGTTCGGCGCTCCGAAGGAAACCGCTGGCCTCGACATGGGCGGGGAGCCGGTCGGACATCAGCGGCTTTTGTAGCCGTCCAGCCCCGACAGGGCGATGTG
>CBFGLY010000014.1:0-11657 GCA_965649725.1 uncultured Sphingomonas sp. | reverse complement strand
AGATAGCCGAGCGCCGTTCGGCGGCCGGTCTTCAACAGCACCTCCGCGGGAACGCCCGGCTTCATCAGTTCGGGAGCAAGGCGCCGCGCAGACGCCTCCGGGACCGCGACCTCGGCCTCGAAATAGAGGTCGCCGCTGCGCGGGTCGGTGAGGGCATCGGCCGAGAATTTCTGAAGCACCCCCGCCACCACCGGCGCGGTCTTCATTCCCGACGCGTCGAACCGCACATCGGCGGGCTGCCCGACGCGAAGCTTGTTGGCATCCTTGGGCAGGACCCGGGCGGTGACGACCAGACGTCCTCCCCGCGGGACGACATCCATCAGCGGCTCCCCGGGCTGGATGATCCCGCCGAGCGTGGTCGGCCGCATCCCGACCACCGTTCCCGATACCGGAGCAGCAATCACGGTCCGGCCGAGGATTTGCTTCGCGGCGGCGAGCTTGTCCTGCACTTCCGCCAGCTGGCTCTGGATCGTCCTCAAGGCATCGGCGGCACCGGACGCGACTTCGCGCTCCACCTGGAGGCTCTGGATCCTGACTTCGGACTGGCGCGTCCTCAGCTTCGCGGATTCGGCGTGGAGCGCTCCCTGCTCACCGCGCAGCTGCGCGGCCGCGCGCTTCAGCGCAAGCAGCCGGGCCTTGGTTGTATAGCCCTTGGCGAGAAGCACTTCGAGGTCGGCGATCTCGCCATCGAGAAGGCGTAGCTGTTCCGCCCGGGCGGCAGCGCCCGCCGCGTCCCCCGAGATTTCCTCGCGAAGCTGGCCGATCTGTTCGGCGAATTGCGCCTGGCGTCCCCCGATATTGTCCCGCCGGGCGCCAAAGGCCGCGCGCTGGGAGCGGATAATGCTTGCCACATGAGGATCGCCGCTGCGCTCGATCAGTTCCTTGGGAAACTCGATCTCATTCTTGCCGAGCAACTGCGCTTCCAGCGCCGCCCGCTCGGCCGTCAAGGCGTCCAGTTGCGCCTGGTAGACCGAGACGTTGAGCCGCGCGTTGGTGTCGTCGAGCGTCAGCAGCGGCTGCCCGGCCTGGACGAAGCTGCCTTCCTTGACGTGGATCTTGCGGATGATCCCGCCATCGAGATGCTGGACCGTCTTGCGCTTGTTCTCGACGCTGATGTGGCCGGGCGCGAGCGCCCCGCTTTCGAACGGGACCAGCGTCGCAAGGCCGACCACGCCGATCAGCGCGCCGAGGCCGATCCTGCCAAGGCGCCTGCTCGTCCGGTCGGACGCGCTGGACAGTTGGCGGGCGAGTTGCTGCTTCGCGTCCGCATCGGACGAAAGGGGGATTATTTCGGACATCAGCGCACCACCCTTACCTTGGAGCGAACCGGGGTTGCCCGGAACTCTCCCATTGGGCCGAACCTGGCGACTTCGCCGGCGTTCATGACCAGCAGCATGTCGAGATCGTTGATCAGAGCCGAGCGATGGGCGATGACGATTACCGTCGTGCCCTCCTTGCGGAGCTGTTCGATCGCTTCGACCAGAGCCCGCTCTCCGACCTGGTCGAGGTCCGCGTCGGGCTCGTCGAGCACCACCAGCGACGGCTTTCCGTAGAGGGCCCGCGACAGGGCAATCCGCTGCGTCTGCCCACCGGACAAGGCGAATCCGCGATTGCCGATCAGCGTGTCGTAGCCGTCCGGAAGGGCCAGGATCATATCGTGCGCGCCGGCTCGCCGGGCCGCTTCAACGACTCCGGCCGGATCGTCATCGCCCAGGCGCCGGATATTCTCGGCGACCGTCCCGGGAAGAAGCTCGACGGATTGCGGCAGATATCCGAAATGGCAGCCGACCCGATCGAGCTCCAGCTGGCCAATCTCGACCCCGTCCAGCCGCACGGTGCCGCGAAGGGCCGGCCAGACGCCCAGGATGACCTTGGCAAGCGTGGACTTGCCCGAGCCTGACGGTCCGATGATTCCCAGGGATTGACCGGCGACCAGGCTGAAATCGACCTTGCGAAGGATCGCATCCGTCGCTCCCGGCGCACTCGCCGCAAGTCCCGACACTGTGATCTGGCCGCTCGGCGGCGCCAGCGCCATCGGCGCCGCGGACTCCGGAATGGCCGTCAACAGCTCCTTCAACCGCGTCCATGCGCCGCGGGCCTGGAACAGGCTTCGCCACGCCCCGACGAGCTGGTCGACCGGCGCAAGCGCCCGCGAAAAGAGGATCGAGGAAGCAATGATCGCGCCCATGCTGATCGCGCCCTCGAGCGCCAGATAGGCCGCGATTGCAATGATCAGGATCTGGCTGCCCTGGCGCATGCCCTTGATGATCGAGGTGATGCTGCCCGTGGTTGATGCGGCCATGACCTGGGCGAGGATGGCTTCGCGGTTGGCTTCCGCGGCCCGGCTTTCGCCGCGGCCGGCATAGCCCATGGCGGCGCTCGCCTCGATCTGGCGCCAATGGGCTTCGGCGAAATCGCACGCCTGGCGGAACCGTTCGACGCTCTTGTCCGTGGTCCGCGCCATCGCCCGCCGATTGAGCAGGGCGAGAAACATGATCAGCGCGATGAAGCCGGACGTCATCGTCCCAAGCGTCGGATGGATGGTGAACAGCACCAGCAGGAAGAGCGGCGTGAAGACCAGGTCCATCAAGGCCCCGGGCGTCGCGCTCGCAAGGAAGCTTCGCACCAGTTCCAGGTCCTCGATCGGCCGAACCCGGCGAACCGAGCCGCCGGCCAGCGCCCAGCGGCGGCACCCCGCGAACACGCGCGCTTCAAGCTCGGCATAGAAGGTGGCGCTGGCCCGTGCGAAAACGATGCTTCGAAACAGGTCGAACACCGCCAGCAGCACGAGCAGAAGCACGGTCCCGACGGTGACGGCCGCAAGCGTCGCCTCGCTTCGCGAGGTCATTACCCGGTCGTAGATGGCCAGCATGTAGAGCGGGGTCGCGAGCGAAAGCAGGTTGAGGCACAGGCTTCCGAGGATCGCGTTTCGGACCGGCCGTCGAAAGGCCGAAGGATCGAATGCAGGATCCGTCAAACTGCGATCGCTACGCATAATCGTCCCCCAAAAGGTAGGCCGGACGAGCTGGCTCCATAGCCCGCCCGGCCTATTCGCTTACCTAAACATAGGGCACCGCATCGATGGACACCTGGAAGCTGTCCGAAGTGCTGTCCCCGTCGGCGTCCGTCAGCGACACGGTGAAGTCGAGAGTGTGATCCGGGATCGCCTGGGGTTCGTTCAGCCCGAACGAGCCGATGTCGAACTTGCCGGCTTCTCCCGTGATCAGCACCTGGTCATGGTCGTTGGCGCCGGTATCCCAGGCCACGACATAACCCGCCTCAAGCCCGCTGACGTGTCCAATGCCGTCGGCATCGATCCAGACGGTGATGGCATCGTTAGGGTCCAACCCGGCGTCATTGCCGCTGCCGTCGGTAGTCTCGAGCAGATTCAGCGGGTCGACCGATCCCAGATACACCGACACCGAGACGATATCGACGTGGTTCTGGCCGCTCGCGGCGATCAGCCCGCGCCCGCCGCTCGACGTGATGTCGAACGCCTCGACGCTGCATTGTTCGACCTCGTTGCCCTGCGTTTGCGAGACTTTGAAGAAGGCGGAGTCGACCTCCTTCAGGCTTCCAAACAGCATGTTGTCGGCGTCGTCGGCCTCATTCTGGTTGAGGCCGCCGGTGACGTTGGCGAGGTAGCGATCATCCGGATCGTTGACGATCGTGAAGTAGACCGCATCGTCCGTGTCGATCATCTGGTTATCGACGCCGATCGTGGTCGGTCCGCCGCCCTTAGACGTATTGATCGTGTCGCTGGCATTGGTGAACTGACCGTTGCCCGGGTCGTTGATGATCGCGGCACCGCCGAAGAACAGCACTCCCGAGCCGTCCGGATCGTCAGCATCCGCCACCATTCCGAACAGGTTCTGCCCTGACGGCAGGCCGTCGAAGTTGAACTCCAGCGGCGGAGCGTCCGGGGCGTTGTTGACCGTGAAGGTGTAGGACCCGGCCGGCGTGAGGCTCATCGTGTAATAGAGGACGTCACCCGCGGTATAATCGCCGGAATCGTCCTTATCCTGGAAATATTGAACCTCGGTCTTGTCGGTGTTGATCGTCCCGATCACGTCCACGTCGAGCAGGCTGAACGACGAGGTGAAGTTGGTGATCGCATAGACGCCCGTGGTGTCCGTGCCCACCTGTCCGTTCAGCGTGTGGGTATCCGAATCCCCTGCCACGAACTGGACGTCGCCATCGTCGATTTCCGGATCGATGACCGGCCCGTCATCCTCGACGAATACATGGCCGGCCAGGGATTCACTGGTTTCCTCACCGTCGAGAAGGCCGAACAGGCCAATGTCGAACGGCGAGCTGCCGGTGTTGGCCTGCACGAGCACCTGGTCGTGGACGCCATCGGTCTCCCACACGACGATATAGCCGTCCTGGAGCCCTGTGATCGACGCGACGCCGTTGGTGATCGTGATATCGACGTCGCCGCTCAGGTCGAGGTCGCTGTCCTCGACGAGGTTCGCGTCGGCGATCGACCCATTGTAGACGAGGACATGGTCGATATTGACCTTGGACCCGCCGGCTGCGCCCTGGTTCTGGACGAAGGTCTTGCCGTCCTGGGTGTTGTCGGTCAGGTCGTAGGCGGTCAGGCTCAACGAGGCATCGCCGTTGCCGACGACCTGGACGATCTTGAGAAACGCCCCGTCCACCTCCTTGGTGTTGCCGAACAGGACGTTGTCGGCGTCGTCGGCCTCATTCTGGTTGAGGCCGCCGGAAACGCCCGCCAGGTAGCGGGGGTCGGGGTCCTCGACATAGGTGAAGAAGGCGCCGTCATTGACGGCCGTGCCGCCGCCCACGGGATCGAAGCTCTGGTTGTCGATGCCGATCGTGGTCGGCCCGCCTCCCTTCGACGTGTTGATCGTGTCGCTGGCATTTGTGTACGTCCCGTCCGTTTTAAGGACAGGCAGCTCGCCGGTCACGACGATCGCGTCATTCACGTCGCCGACGATCCCGAACAGGTTCTGGCCCGACGGGAGGGCGTCGAAGTTGAAGGTCTTGGTGCCGGTCGCCGTCAGATAGGCCAGGCTCAGAAGGTCGACGGCATCGTCGTCGCTGGTCGTATCCGGATGGAAGATCGGCTCGAACGTGACGGACCATAGGGTCGCATCGATCGGCGAGGTGGTGCCGTCAGGATCGAGATATACCGCGAACACGATCGTCTCGTCGGCCTGCCCGGGATCGGTCACGCCGAGGAGGATCTGGCCGTCGGAATCGCTGACGAGGTAGATTTTCTCCCGCGCCGTTGGATCCTCGTCGTCGTAGCGGTCCGTATAGAGGCCGCTCCAGACGGTGCCGTCGAAGTCGTCGCCGGCCGAATCCGTCAGCTTCAGAGTGTTGATCGGCCCGTCGGAGGTGACGTTGATGACGTCGACCGCGCTCGAGGCGCCGACACTGGTCGGATAAGTGCTGCTGGTGCCCAGCGCGGTCAGACGGTCGGTGAAGTCCGTCGGCAGGCTGGCGTAACTGACGTCGGTATCGTCGGTGCTGTTGCTGCTGTCCGCGCCGGTTTGCAGACCTGACGTTTCGTCGAGCGTTGAAGTTCCATCAAGAACGATATCGATAGGCATGGCGAATCTCCGAACTCAAGCAAGGCCCGCCGCCGAATGAGCGTGCGCTGGAAAAGCGCGCGTCAATTCGGCCGGTGCGACCGTTCAATGGTGAGTGGAGCCGTGGTCAGAAACGAGACGGGTTAAGGATCACATGACATTGCGCAGTACCCCCTTCAGCGGAGCCCGGCAGGTTCGTCAGTGGGACCCTGTGCAAGCGGAGTTGCCTTACTCCGACCCGCGGGAATCCCGAAGATCGCCTGTCAACTACGTTAGTCCCTTACCCCACGCAGGCACAGGAAAACGCCCGGAAGCGCTCTCGAGTCGTTAACTTACTATTAATAACTAGGTTTTGAAAGAAGAATTATCCACATGTCCGCCGCCCCTCTGTGGATAAGTCACCGAGACACCCTCCGCGGGGGATCATTTCCTCCAAAACGGACGCGTCAAAAATGGCGCGCCGGGCACTAAAGTTGATTGACCCTACGTTATCCAACTTAATTTGAGGAATGCTGCGCTTTGCTTTAAACAATCGGCAGTGAATGCGGTGGCGCATCATTCCATGCTCGGAAGGAATTGTGGTGCAGCGGGCGTCCAGCCAAGCTGAATTGGAAGCTGACATGACCGATCCGCAGTCGCGAATCGCGCGGCTGAGCCCGGGTCAGATCGAGTGCCTGCTGCTGGTCGACAAGCATCACAGCAGCAAGGAAATCGCGGTTCGGCTGGGCATCAGCCCGCATACCGTCGACCAGCGCATTCGAGGCGCACTTGAAAAGCTTGGCGTCGACCGTCGCGGCGAAGCGGCGCGGGTCGTCGCCGCCGCCCTGTCGCCCGAGGACGAGACATATCAGCGGTTGATACATCAAACGCCGCACATCGACCCCACTGCGATATCGGGACACCCAGGAGGCGCGGTCAGTCATCAGATTCGGCACGCTGGCCGCGCAGGGGAGGTCGATCCTCCCGGTGTCATAACCGAGCAGACACCGGTTGGACTCGGCTCTCCCCTGCAACTGCCGTTCGCAACAAGGAGCCATCCCAGCAATGAGATGAGCATCGTCCAGAGGCTGCTCTGGATAGTCCTGATCGCAATGGGGGCCGCCTTTTCGGCCGGCATGTACCTCGCTGGGCTTGAAAGCCTGTCGCGCCTTATCAGGGCCTGATGCTCAACCCTTCGCTGCCAATGGCCCGACGCGGGATTTTCCCGCGAAGTCGGGAGAGAATAGTCATGCGTAAGCAAATGATCGAAAATGCCGCGTTCGAAGTCGCAACCCAGGTCCGCGAGGTCGAGGACGCGATCGAATCCGCGCTCGCCCAGATCGCCGAGCTTCAAAGCCGGATGATCCACTGCCGTTCCGTCGCCGGAATCGCGACGGCAACCGGTCACGAGGCGTTCGAGCATCTTGCCCAGGCCACCCTGCAGCTCGTTGGCGTTCGCGGAGCCGTCGCCAATTGCCACGGGGTGCTGAAGGACACGCAACAGCAGATTCCTGGCCTTCGCACGGTCAGCTTCGGCGAAGGCGACGAATGTCCGCCGCCGTCGGCCGTCCGGCCCCTGCGAATCGTCGCGTAGAAGGCTTGTCCGGCCGGAGCGGCCTCGGCTAGTCCGGCCGGACAGACACCATGCTCGATCCCGTAAGCTATTGGCTGCTCCTGACCTGCGTCGCGGGCTATGCCCTATGGCGGGGCCGCAACGACGAGCGCGCCGCGGCGCTGGTTTGCGTCATCGCCACCATCGCGTCGGTCCTGGTCAACTCACCGCTCACCCGCCGGTTCGCCGCGGTCGAGACGGGGGTGATGATTGTTGACCTGGCCGCGCTTGCCGCCTTTGTCGCCATCGCGCTTCGAACCAACCGGTTCTGGCCATTGTGGGTCGCCGGATTCCAGCTCACCTCCACCTTTGCCCACGCGCTAAAGGCCATTCACTTCAGCCTCGTGCCGCAGGTCTATGCGGCCGCGGAGCGGTTCTGGGTCTATCCGATCTTCCTGGCGATTGTGATCGGAACCTGGCGGAATCAGCGCCGGATGCAGTCCCAGCGGGCGTCCCTGCTGCTACCCTAGCAAGCGGCTGTCGCAATCGGCTAGGGCTGTGGAATGGCCGCGCCGTTCGAGACGATCCACCCCCTGATCGATGCGCTGGAAGAGCCGGCGCTCCTGGTCGAGGGCGAGCGCACGGTGGTGGCCAACGCCTCCGCGCGCGAATTGCTGGGTCATTCGATCGAAGGCTCCGACATTCGCTTCGCCATCCGCCATCCCGACGCTTTGCAATTGCTGCTGTCGGATCAACCGGGCGAGGTGGACCTGGTCGGTATCGGAGGCGCCGACCGTCCCTGGACCATGTCGATCCGCGCGGTCGGCGAGCGGCTGCGGCTGATCCGCCTGGTCGACCGTTCCGCAAACCGCGCCGCCGAGCGGATGCGAACCGACTTCGTCGCCAATGCGAGCCATGAGTTGAGGACCCCGCTCGCCACCATCATCGGTTATGCGGAGACGCTGGCCGACGAAGATCAAGCAGCGAGCGGCATGACCGCCCGCTTCGGCGCGACCATCGAGACCGAGGCACGGCGCATGCTTCGGATCATCGAGGATCTCATGAGTCTTTCGAGGATCGAGGCCGGCCGATACCAGGCCCCGTCCGAAAGCGTCGACCTGGGCGAAATCGCGAAGCTTGCGATCGAGCAGACTGCCGAGCTCGCCAAGCGGCGCGGGTGCAGGGTAGAATCTTCGATCGAGGAGTCCTTGCCGCCGGCCGCCGGCGATTTCGCCCAATTGCTCCAGCTTGCGGACAATCTGATCGCCAATGCGATCCGCTACGGCTGCAACGAGACATCGCCGGCCGTCGAAGTTTCCGCGAAGCGGGAAGGTTCGCGCCTGCTGTTTTCCGTCCGCGACAGCGGCGACGGCGTTGCGCCCGAACATCTTCCGCGCCTGACGGAGCGATTTTACCGGGTCGATCCCGGGCGCAGCCGCGACTCCGGCGGCACCGGGCTGGGTCTCGCCATCGTCAAGCATATCGTCGAGCGGCACCGCGGGACGCTCGATATAAGATCCGAGCCCGGATCGGGCACCACGGTCACCGTCAGCCTTCCGATCTAGCCGCCGACTGTCACCAAACTGTCATGTCCCTGTCACAGGAAGCGTCGATCTCGGCGCTAGTGGACGCACCGCGTCGGCATTGGACCGGCCCCATGGGGAGTTTGACGATGAAAAGGATATTGGTTGCGCTGCCGCTGGTGGCGCTGGTCGCGGCTTGCGGCGGAAACGGGTCGAGCGGTGGAGCAGCCTCCAAGCTGCACGTGGTCGGCTCTTCGACCGTCTATCCGTTCACGACCGCGGTCGCCGAGGAGTTTCAGCGCGCCAATCCGGGCGTGAGCGTGATCGTCGAATCGACCGGCACCGGCGCTGGCATCAAGCTGTTCTGCGGCGGCGTCGGCGAGAAATTCCCGGACATGGTCAATGCCTCGCGGCCGATGAAGGCGAGCGAATATGCGGACTGCGCCAAGGCCGGTGCGAAGAACGTCATCGAAGTGCCCGTCGGAATCGACGGCCTGACGCTGATCCAGGCCAAGGGCCAGCCCGCGCTGAACCTGACCGTCGCGCAAATCTACAAGGCGCTGGCGGCCAAGCCGTTCGGCAAGGAGCAGACGGCGAAAACCTGGAAGGACATCGATCCGGCGCTTCCGGCAACGCCGATCAAGGTTCTCGGCCCGCCGCCGACGTCGGGCACCCGCGACAGCCTGGCCGAGCTCATCCTCGAAAAGGGCTGCGACAGCGACCCGGCGATGAAGGCGCTCAAGAAAAGTGACGACAAGGCGCACAAGGAAGTGTGCACCAAGATCCGCGAGGATGGCGTCTATGTCGAGGCCGGCGAGAACGACAATCTGCTCGTGCAGAAGGTCTCGGCCGATCCCGGCGCGCTGGGCGTGCTCGGCTACAGCTTCCTCGAGGAGAATCTCGACAAGGTCGCGCCGGTGTCGATCGCGGGCATTGCCCCGACCGAAACGACGATCAGCGACCTCAGCTATCCGGGCAGCCGCAAGCTCTACGTCTATGTGAAGGGCGAGCACATCGCGGCCAAGCCGGCGATCAAGCAGTTCATCGACGCTTACTCCAAATCTTGGGGCAAGGGCGGGATGCTGGCCAAGCGCGGCCTGGTGCCGCTGCATGACGCCGACGCGGCCGCTGCGACGGCTCAGGCGGCGGCGATGAAGCCGCTCGATCCGGCGACGTTGAAGTAGTCCAAGGGCGGCGGGCGCCATGTCTCTCACCATTGCGCTCGTCGCCGTCCTGGCGGTCGCCGTCGCCGCCGGCCTGTTCGCCCGAAGCCGGGTGAAGGGGCTGCGTAGCGGCGGCGCTCGCCTGAACAGCCTGCCTAATTATCACGCGCTTTACGCCGGCCTATGGGCCGCGCTTCCGGCGCTGCTGTTTCTCGCCATCTGGGCACCGGTTCAGAGCGGCCTGGTCGACCAGGCCGTGCTTGCGTCCCCGGCGGGACAGCAATTGCCGGCGTTCGACATGGTGCGTGACACGATCCTGACCGAAGCGCGCGACATTGCCAGCGGAGCGATCGAGGCGGGCTTCAACCCGGAATCCAATGCGATCGCTCCGCTCTACGCCCAATTTAGCGCCCAATACGCGCTAGTAGGCGGCGGCATCGCGATCCTGCTGGCGCTGGCCACGGCGTTTCTCGCGTTGCGCCGGGTCGGCGTCGACTTCCGCGCACGGTCCGGGGTCGAGCGCATCGTCATGGGCCTGCTGCTCGGCGCGTCGCTGATCGCGATCCTGACGACGCTCGGGATCGTGCTGTCGCTGCTGTTCGAATCCCTGCGCTTCTTCAATCTGGTGAGCCCGGCCGAATTCCTGTTCGGAACGACCTGGAGCCCGCAGACCGCGCTCCGCGCCGACCAGGCCGGATCGTCGGGCGCCTTCGGCTCGATCCCGCTGTTCTGGGGAACCGCGTTCATCGGCGCGATCATCGCGATGATCGTGGCCATCCCGCTCGGCCTGATGAGCGCGATCTTCCTGACCCAATATGCGCCGCAGCGGGCGCGCGCCTGGCTCAAGCCGACGCTCGAGATCCTCGCCGGCGTTCCGACGGTCGTTTATGGCTATTTCGCCGCATTGACCGTTGCTCCCATCGTTCGCGACTTCGGCATCGCCATCGGCATCAGCTCCGCCTCGTCCGAAAGCGCGCTCGCGGCGGGCCTGGTCATGGGCATCATGATCATCCCGTTCGTCAGCTCGATGGCCGACGACAGCATCGCCGCAGTCCCGCAAGCGATGCGCGACGGCAGCCTGGCGCTTGGCGCGACAAGATCGGAAACGATCAAGAAGGTGATCCTTCCCGCCGCGCTGCCCGGCGTGGTCGGGGGCGTGCTTCTGGCCGTCAGCCGCGCGATCGGCGAGACGATGATCGTCGTCATGGCCGCCGGCCTTGCCGCCAACCTCACCGCCAACCCCTTCGCCAGCGTGACGACGGTCACAACCCAGATCGTCCAGCTGCTGACCGGCGACCAGGAATTCGACAGCGCCAAGACGCTCGCCGCCTTCGCGCTTGGCCTCGCACTGTTCGTCATCACGCTGATCCTCAACCTCATCGCGCTGCGCGTCGTGCGCAAATATCGGGAAGCTTATGAGTAGCCGCGCTTTGTCCCGCTGGACCGACGGGTCGATGGATCGGCTGGTGGCCAAGCGCTACGCCGCCGAGCGGAGGTTCCGCCTGTACGGGCTGGCCGCCGTCGGCATTTCGCTGGCCTTCCTCGCATTCCTGCTGGTCACCATGACGATCAAGGGCGCGGGCGGGCTCAGCCTCGATTTCCTCACGCAGTCGGACTCGACCGAGGCCGCGACCGCCGGCGTATGGGGGGCGCTCAAGGGCAGCCTGCTCACCATCCTGGTGACGATGGCCATCGCCTTCCCGGTCGGCGTGCTGTCGGCCCTCTATCTGGAAGAGTTCGCTCCGAAGAACCGCTGGACGGACATGATCGAGGTGTCGATCAACAACCTCGCCGCCGTCCCGTCGATCATCTTCGGCCTGCTGGGCCTGGCCGTGTTCCTCAACTTCATGCACCTGCCGCGCTCGGCGCCTTTGGTCGGCGG
>CBFGLY010000013.1:0-11824 GCA_965649725.1 uncultured Sphingomonas sp. | reverse complement strand
AGCTGCTCGTGCAGCATGGTGTGGCGGCTGATCGTGTAGGTGAAGTCCTCAAGCTCGCCCTTCTTCGGCAGGTCGCCGTGGAGGAGGAGATAGGCCACTTCCATGAAGGTCGACTGCTCGGCCAGCTGGTCGATCGGATAGCCGCGGTGCAGCAGGATGCCCTTGTCGCCGTCGATATAGGTGATCGCGCTCTGGCAGCTCGCGGTCGAGGTGAAGCCGGGATCGTAGGTGAACATCCCGCTCTCGCCGTAGAATTTGCGGATATCCACGACATCGGGGCCGACCGAGCCTTCGAGCACGGGGTAGCTGTGGTTGGTGCCGGCGGCTTCCAGCGTGGCTGTCTTGTTCATTCGTTCGCTTCTTTCATCTGATCGGCGATGCGGGCGAGGCTCTCGTCTTTGCCCAACAGGACAAGCACGTCGAAGATGCCCGGCGAGGTCGTCTTGCCCGTCAGTGCCGCGCGGAGCGGCTGGGCCAGCTTGCCTAGCTTAATTTCGCGCGCTTCCGCAACCTCCCGCACTGCAGCATCGAGTGCGTCATGCTCCCAATCCGGGAGGCTCGAAAGGGTTGCATGGGCATCCGCGAGATGGTGCCGGGCTTCATCGGTGAGGAGGGCCGCGGCCTTTTCGTCGATCGGCAGCGGGCGGGCGACGAACAGGAAGTCGGCTCCCTCGGCAAGCTGGTTCAGGTCGTTGGCGCGGGTTTTCAGCTCCGGCATGGCCCGGACGAGGAGGTCGCGTTCGGCGTCCTCGAGCCCAAGCTTGGGCGCAATCAGGTCCGCCAGACGTTTGTCGTCGGCTTCGCGGATGTAATGTCCGTTCAGATTCTCCAGCTTTTTCAAATCGAAGCGCGAAGGACTTTTGCCGACATGGTCGATGTCGAACCATTCGACCGCCTGTTCGCGGCTGATGATCTCGTCGTCGCCATGTCCCCAGCCGAGGCGGAGGAGATAGTTGAACAGCGCTTCGGACAGGATGCCGAGCTCGTCGCGATAATTGTCGACGCCGAGCGCGCCATGCCGCTTGCTGAGCTTGGCGCCATCCTGTCCGTGGATCAGCGGGATATGGGCATAGGTCGGTTCCGGCCAATCCATGGCCCGGATGATGGCCAGCTGGCGGAAGGCGTTGTTGAGATGGTCGTCCCCGCGGATGATGTGGGTGACGCCCATGTCATGGTCGTCGACCACCACCGCCAGCATGTAGGTCGGCGTCCCGTCCGACCGGAGCAGGACGAAGTCGTCGATCTCCGCGTTCGCAACGGTCACCCGGCCCTGGACCATGTCCTCGACCGAGGTTTCACCCTCGTTCGGCGCCTTGATCCGGACGACATAGGGCTTGCCTTCCTGCTCCGGCCCTGGCGCGCAGTCGCGCCACTCGCTGTCGATGCGGAAGGGGCGGCGCTCGGCCTGAGCCTTCTCGCGTCTGGCGGCCAGCTCTTCGGGCGTCAGATAGCAGCGATAGGCCGCGCCGCGGTCGATCAGCTCATGCGCGATCTCGGCATGCCGTTTCTCGAACTCGGACTGGAAATAGGGTTCGCCGTCGCCGGAGATGCCCAGCCAGTCCAGCCCGTCCAGGATCGCGTCGATTGCGGGCTGGGTCGATCGGGCCCTGTCGGTATCCTCGATCCTCAACAGATATTTGCCGCCGTGGTGCCTGGCGAACAGCCAGTTGAACAGAGCGGTGCGGGCGCCGCCGATGTGGAGATAACCGGTCGGAGAGGGGGCGAAACGGGTGACGACGCCCTCGATCTTGCTGCTTGCGCTACTCATTGTTTTTAACCGCTTGCGCTGGAGCGCGCTTTCCTTTGTCTTGGGTGCCGCATGGATTGGGTGAGCGCCCCTAACATAGAGGATGCTTCGGCGGAACCGGCGGAAGGGCGCTATTTCCAGCGGCGCGCGGCCGCCCTGTTCGACCGGGTCGAACTGTTCCTGGAGAGCGAGCGGTCGCAGCTGCCGCTGTGGTTCACGGTGGCGTTCGGCGCGGGCATCGCCGCCTGGCTCGGGCTTGGGACGCCCGGGCAATGGATGGCCTTTATCGCCGGCGCTCTCGGAATTGCCGCTGCCGGCGCTGCCATCGGGGACACTCGGCTAGGCAGGTCGCTCGCCTTTGCAGGCGTGGCGATGGCGGCCGGCTGCGCGCTGATCTGGTGGCGGAGCTTCGATGTCGCCACCGAACGACTGGATCGGCCGCAAGTGGTGGCGTTCGATGCCAGGGTCGAAAAAGTCGAACCGCGGGCGTCGAAGGGCGACTTGAGATTGACGCTTGCACCCACGGGCGACGGCCTTCCTCCGCGCGTTCGGGTTTCCATGCCGGAAGAGGGGGCTCCGGCGGGGCTTGGCGACGGCGCCATCGTCCGGCTTCGCTCGCGCCTGCAGCCGCCACCGCCGATGGCCCTTCCCGGCAGCCACGATTTCGCGCGGGATGCCTGGTTCCAGGAAATTGGCGGCGTCGGCCGCGCGATTGGCCCGGTGCAGGTCGTTCAGCCCTCGACCGGGGGCGGTCTCGACAAGGTCCGCGATCAGCTCGGCCGCCACATCCGGCAGCAGCTTCCGGGAAATGCCGGCGGGATCGCCACCGCCCTTGCCAACGGCGACCAGGCCGCGGTCGGAGAGGAGGATGCCGAAGCGATGCGCCGTTCCGGCCTGGCGCACCTGCTTTCGGTCAGCGGGCTGCACATCGCGGCCGTGGTCGGCGCCGCGATGCTCCTGTCGCTCAAGCTGCTTGCCTTGAGCGAGCGCCTCGCCCTGCGCTTCAATCTCGTCCTCGTCTCGGCGGGCTTCGGCGCCCTCGCGGGCATCGCCTATACTTTGCTCACCGGAATGCAGGTCCCGACCGTCCGATCCTGCATCGCCGCGGTGCTCGTCCTCGGCGGGATCGCCCTGGGCCGGGAGGCGATCAGCCTCAGGCTGGTGGCCGTCGGGGCGCTGGTCGTCCTCCTGTTCCGGCCCGAAGCCATTGGCGGCGCCAGTTTCCAGATGAGCTTTGCCGCGGTCACCTCGATCATCGCGCTTCACAACTGGCCGCCGGTCAGGCGCCTCCTATCGCCCAGGGAAGAAGTGCTGCCGATGCGCGCGCTTCGCGGGCTCCTCGGGCTGATCCTGACCGGCCTGGTCGTCGAAGTCGCGCTGATGCCGTTCGCCCTCTACCATTTCCACAAGGCCGGCCTTTACAGCGTCGGCGCCAATCTGGTCGCGATCCCCTTGACGACATTCGTCGTCATGCCGCTCGAAGCCGGCGCGCTGATCATGGATTCGGTCGGCCTGGGCGCGCCTTTGTGGGCCGCGACCGGTTGGGCCATTGGCCTGGTCCTGCAACTCGCGCACATGGTGGGTTCGGCCGAGGGCGCGGTTGCGATGCTTCCGACCATGCCCGGCTGGGCATTCGCGGCGATGCTGCTTGGCGGGCTTTGGATGGTGCTGTGGATCGGCCCGGTCCGTTGGTGGGGCGCGCTGCCGATGGCGCTCGGGGCCGCCGGGGCGGCAGCAGCGCCGCTCCCCGACATTCTCGTGACGGGCGACGGCCAGCATCTCGCGCTCGTCCGGGAAGACGGCGTTCCGGTCCTGCTTCGCAGCCGCACCGGCGATTTCGTGCGCGACCTGATGAGCGAAGCGTCGGCCTATGACGGCGATCCGCTCAACCTGGAGGAGCAGCGCTTCGCCCGCTGCAGCCGCGATGCCTGCATTGCCGACATTGTCGACGGCAAGCACGCCTGGCGCCTGCTCGCGATCCGCAGCCGCGACCGGATCGATTGGTTGACGCTCACCCGGGCCTGCGCCGACGCCGACATCGTCGTTGCTGACCGCTGGCTGCCCAGAGGTTGCACGCCGCGCTGGCTGAAACTCGACCGGCCAGCGCTACAAAGGAGCGGTGGCGTGTCGATCATGCTCGGCGAGGAGCCGCGCGTCAGCAACGTTTCGGAGCAAGTCGGCGATCACCCCTGGGCCGCGCCGCCGCCCGCGCCGCGGGTTGTACCGAAGCCGGCTAGCGATCGCTCCACACGGCAAGTTCGCTCCCCGACGGATCGATGAAGTGAAAGCGCCGGCCGCCCGGGAAGCTGAAGATATCTTTCGCGATCGTCCCGCCGGCCTTCACGACGGAATCGAACGCCGCTTCCAGATCCTCGACCCGGATCACGGGCAGCGGAACGGCTAGCGCCTCGCCCGGCTGCCCGTTCAGGCCGACATCGACCTCGCCGTTGGTCGTTGCCGCATAATCGGGCCCGTAATCGGTGAATTCCCAGCCGAACGCCTTGGCGTAGAAACCGCGCGTCAGCTCATGCGCCGTCACGCTGGGCAGTTCGACATAATCGATCCGCGCCATCGCTAATATCTGCGAATCAAGCCGGCCAGCCGGCCCTGGATGCTCACCCGGCGCTCGTCGTAGCGCTGCGGCTCATAGCTCCGGTTGGCCGGGTCGAGGCGGATCATCTGACCTTCGCGGCGATAGGTTTTCAGCGTCGCTTCCTCATTGTCGATCAGCGCCACGACGATTTCCCCGTCGCGGGCATTGTCGACCTTGCGGATCAGCGCATAGTCGCCATCGAGGATTCCTTCCTCGACCATCGAATCGCCCGAAACCTCGAGCGCATAATGCTCGCCGGGTCCGAGCAGCGCAGCCGGAACCGCGAAACCTTCGGTTCCCTGGAGCGCCTCGATCGGCGTGCCGGCCGCGATCCGGCCGTGTAGCGGAATTTCGATCGTGTCGTTCGCTGCCGTCGGAACGATCGGCTTCGCCGCAGGGGGGGCGGTCGATGCAATCTCGGGCATCCGCACGACCTCGAGCGCTCGGGCCCGATTGGGCAGGCGGCGAATGAATTGACGCTCCTCCAGGGCCGAGATCAGCCGGTGGACCCCGGATTTCGACTTGAGGTCCAGAGCCTCGCGCATCTCGTCGAAGCTGGGAGACACCCCCGTCGCCGATAGCCGGTCATGGATGAAATTCAGCAACTCATGCTGTTTCGAGGTGAGCATCGGCCCCTCCGTTTCGGAACGAACGGAGAACGTGTAGGAAACGAAACGGCTGCCGTCAAGCGTTCTTCACGCCTGCGGCGAGCGACATTCGGCCAGAAAGGCAGCGAGCAGCGGCTTGCCATGAGAAGAGGCGACGCTCTCGGGGTGGAACTGAACTCCATGCGCCGGCGCGTCGGAGTGGCGCATGGCCATGACCGTCCCGTCCTCGGTCCAGGCATTGGCAATCAGCGGCGGCAGCGGGTCCGGAACGGCCAGCGAATGATAGCGCGTCGCCGCGATCGGCGATGGCAAGCCCGCGAACAGGCCGCTTCCGTCATGGCGGACCTGGGCGACCTTGCCGTGGACTGGCGGCGCCCGCTCGACGCTCGACCCGCAGGCGAGGGCCATCGCCTGGTGGCCCAGGCAGACGCCAAGCAGGGGGCGGCGGCGGTCGATGCAGCCGCGGGCAAGCTCCACGGAAATACCCGCCGCCTCCGGCGTGCCCGGCCCGGGGGAAATCAGGAATCCGTCGGCAGCACTCTCAAGAGCCTCCGAAGCGCTCAGGCCGTCGTTGCGCTCGACCCGGACCTCGGCGCCCAAGTCGCGCAAGTAATCGACCAGCATGAAGGTAAAGCTGTCGACATTGTCGATCACCAGGATCCGGGGCTTCGTCATGGCTGGCCCATCGCCGGCCCGATTAGCTGCCCGGTCCGGTGATCCGCTGCTTCGACGCGGCGATGGCTTCCTCGTCGCGCTTGATGCCCTGGTTGGCCTTCATGGCGTTGAGCAACTGCGCGCCCAGCTCGTCCGATGCGGTCTGCTGGAACGCGGCCTGGGTTTGGGCGATCAGCGACGGATTGGACAGCGCGTTGCCCGGCGTGACCTTGTTGTTCTTGACCACGAAGAAGGCGCGGCCCTGCGGATCGGCCACCATCCGGCTTTTCCCCTCGGTCAGGGTGAAGAGCATCTTCAGCGGCGCGATGATGTTCTGGTCCGCCTGGCTAAGCTGCAGCCGGCGCGCCTTCAGCGGAGTCGCAGGCGGCAGCTTCACGGTCGATCCGGCAAGCGCGGCTTCGAACGTCGATCCCTTGGCGATCTTTGCGGCAACGTCCGATGCCACGGCCCTTGCGCGGTCCGATGCCTTGCGCCGGATCCAGTCTGCTCGAACCTGGTCGCGGATCTGGGCAAGCGGGGCGGGGGCAGCTTCCACCACATTGTCGACATCGACCAGGGCGAAGCCGGAATCGTTGGGAAGCGTGACGATCTCCGGATCGTCATCGACCGCCATTTCGAACCCGGCCTTCAGCGCCGGGGCCAGCTCCGCCGGGAAGCGATAGCCGGCGTCGGTCCGCGAAGTTCCCGTCGCGCTGACGGTGGGGCTGGTGACCACCGGCAGCTTCGATGCCGCGGCCACCTCGGCGAAGCTTGCGCCGGAGTCGATCTTGTCTTCGACCGCGGTGACCAGGTTGGTCAGCGCATCCTTCGCCTTGTTGGCGCTGACCAGCTTGGCAATTTCGTCATGGGCCTGGGCGAGGGTCCGGCCCGAAGCGCCGCGAATATCGTCGATCTTGACCACGACCCATCCCAGGTCGGAGCGGACCGGCCCAACGATCGCGCCCTTGGCTGCCGAGAAAGCGGCATTGGCCACCGAATCGCCGGCGATCCCGCTATATTCGGCCTGGGTCTGCGGCCCGACGCTGATGTCTTCCGCGCTAAGTCCTGCCGGAGCGGTGGCGGCGACGAAGCTAGCGCCGGCCCTGGCCCGCGCGGCGATCGCGTCGGCGACCTTCTTGTCCTGGACCACGGCCTGGCTGATCACGCGAGTCTCGCTGCCGCCGTAAGTCGCCTGGTTGGCCTTGTAGTAAGCCGCGATTTCCGCCTCGGTCGCTGCGGCCCCCGGCGCGTTGGCGGCGGTGATCGTCGCCACTCTAAGGACGCGCTGCTCGGGAACGACGTAGCGGCGGCTGTTCTGGGCATAGAAGGACTGCAGATCGCCGTCCGACGGGTTGAGCCCTGCGCGGAACAGCTCGGCCGGGATCATCGCGACCTGCCCTTCGCGCTCCTCGAGCAGCATCGAAGCATAGGGCCGCGCGACGCCGAGCGGCACGCGTGCATTGACGATCGCCGGCGCAAGGACCAGCCGCTGGGTCAGCGCGACCTGCAGGAGGCGGCGCACGTCCGCGTCGGTCATCTGCTGCTGCGACAGGAACTGCGCATAGGCCTGCTCATTGAATTTGCCGTCGAGCCCGCGGGTCTGCGGCAAATTGGCGATCTCCGCGTCGATCAGCCGCTTCGACAGCACGAAGCCATGGTCGGCGGCAAAGGCGATCAGCGCCCGCTCGTCGATCAGGGATTGGAGCAGCGGCCCGAATTGATTGGCGATCGACGCATAGGTCGCCTCCGGATCCTGCCGCCGGGCGTCGGTCAGCAAGCGCCGCATCGCCGAATCCAGGTCGCGCTCGGTAATCCGCTCGTCGCCGATCTTGACGAGCGTTCCCTTGCCCATGCCCATACCGCCGGAAAAAACGCCCTGGATGTCCTGCATGGCGAAGCCGATCAGGATCATCAGCAGGATAAGGACCATGATGGCGGTGCCCACCACGGACTTGGACAGGCGACGAAAGGCAGACAGCATGCGCTTCTCTTAGCTTTGAAAAGTAAGAGCGCCGCTTTAGGGGCGGCATTCGAACTGGGCAAGCGAGGGAAGGGGAGAGACATGGGTCGGCGCAAGCTGGTCGCTGGAAACTGGAAGATGCACGGGCTCGGCTCCGACCTTGGCGAGGTCGCCGCCATCTCGATCGCGGCCGAGACGCTGGACGTCGATGTCGCGCTGTGCGTTCCAGCGACGCTGGTGGAGCGAGCGGTCCGCGCGGCGCCCGGCTTCGCGATTGGCGGGCAGGACGTCCACCAGGCGGACAAGGGGGCCCACACCGGGTGCATCTCCGCCGCGATGCTGGTCGACGCCGGCGCCCGGCTGACCATCGTCGGTCATAGCGAGCGGCGCGAGGCGCAGCATGAAAGCGATGCCGACGTGAAGGCCAAAGCCGAGGCCGCGCTCCGCGGCACGCTCGACGTCATCCTGTGCGTCGGGGAAAGCGATTCCGTGCGCAGCGCGGGACAGGCGGTCGCCACCGTCTCCGCGCAGCTCGATGCCTCGCTGCCCGCCTCGATCGGCGAACCCGGCCGCTTCTCGGTTGCTTATGAGCCGATCTGGGCGATCGGCACCGGCAAGGTGCCTTCAGTCGGCGATATCGGCGAGATGCATGCCGCGCTCCGGGCTCGCCTGGTTGCCGCTTACGGCGAGGCGGGCGAACAAGTGCGCATCCTCTATGGCGGGTCGGTCAAAGCGTCGAACGCCGCGGACATCTTCGCGGTGCCTGATGTCGACGGCGCCCTGGTCGGCGGTGCCAGCCTCAAGTCCAGCGATTTTCTTCCGATCGTTCAGGCGGCTGCTTCGGCCTAGCCCGCCATTCACTTGCCACTAAGGCTCGTGGCGCTATGAAAGTTTAATGGATTCAGTGGGAAAGGATGTCATGAACCGTTTTGCCTTCAGTTTTGCCTCGCTTCTTCTTCTTGCCGCGGCTCCAGCGCTCGCCCAGGCCGATGCCTTCGCCGTCGGCACCGTCGTCACCGACGCCAAGGGCGGCCCGGTCGGAACCGTCACCGCGGTCAACGGCGATGTCGTAACCGTCCACACCGACAAGCTGGACGCCAACCTCGCCAAGGGCAGCTTCACTCCCAACCAGGGCAAGCTCCTCGTCGGAATGACGCAGGCGGAGCTGAACGCGGCCGTGGAGAAGGATCAGGCCGCGGCCGCCGCTTCGCTCGCGGTTGGCGCGGAGATCAAGGGCACCGGCGGCGCCGTTCTTGGAACGATCGACGCGATCGACACCGAGTTCGTCACGATCAAGCTGGCTTCGGGCAACAAGGTCCGCATCCCGCGCTCCGGCGTGGTCGGAGCGGCAACCGGCGCGGTCGTCGGCCTCACCGCCGAGCAGCTTGAGGCGCAGGTTTCGACCACGACTCCGGAAGCCTGACCCATTTGACCCTGTCGCCGGCGCGCGTTGAGTTTTCGGCGCGCGCTGGCTAAGGGCTGCGCGACTTTCATCCTATCCAGGTTGCTGCCTCCCATGTTCACCTTCCTCCTCATCGTCCAGACGCTCGTCGCCGCCGCCCTCGTCGGCGTGATCCTCATGCAGCGTTCGGAAGGCGGCGGGCTGGGCGTTGGCGGCTCGTCGGCCGGGCTGATGACCGCCCGTGGCGCGGCGGACTTCCTGACCCGCGCGACCGCCATTCTCGGCGCGGCCTTCATCATCCTGTCGATCCTGCTTGCGGCCATCGCGGGCGTCAGCCGCGAATCGACCAGCGTCGACACCAGCCTGGCGAAGGACCAGCCGTTCAAGCAGCAGGTTCCGGTGTCCGCGACCGCGCCGGTCGTCGCGCCTCAAGCCAATCAGGCCGCGCCCGCAACCGGCAACGAGACCGCTCCGGCCGTACCGCTGGCGCAATAACAGCGACTTTTTTCGTCCCATTTGATTCGGGCGCTTGCCTAACTCGGCAAAGCGCCCCTAAGGCCCGACTCCCATGGCGCGGTATATTTTCATCACCGGCGGCGTGGTCTCTTCGCTTGGCAAGGGTCTGTTGGCTGCCTCACTCGGGGCACTCCTCCAGGCGCGTGGCTATTCGGTCCGCATCCGCAAGTTCGACCCCTATCTGAACGTCGATCCGGGGACGATGAGCCCCTATCAGCACGGCGAAGTCTATGTGACCGACGACGGGGCGGAGACCGACCTCGACCTCGGCCACTACGAGCGCTTCACCGGCGTATCGGCGCACCAGAGCGACAACGTCACGTCCGGCCGCATCTACCGCGACATTATCGCTCGGGAACGCCGCGGCGACTATCTGGGCGCGACGGTGCAGGTCATCCCCCACGTCACCAACGCCATCAAGGAATTCGCGCTGGCCGACACCGACGGCCTCGATTTCGTCATCTGCGAGATCGGCGGGACCGTCGGCGACATCGAGAGCCTGCCCTTCGTCGAGGCGATCCGCCAGCTCCGCAACGATCTCGGCCGCGACCAGTGCGCTTTCGTTCACACCACCCTGGTCCCCTACATCGCCGCTGCCGGGGAGCTGAAGACCAAGCCGACCCAGCATTCGGTTCGCGAACTGACGAGCTACGGCATCCAGCCCGACGTGTTGCTGTGCCGCGCCGACCGCCCGATCCCGGAGAGCGAGCGGAAGAAGATCGCGCTCTTCTGCAACGTTGCGCCGTCGGCCGTTATCCAGGCGCTCGATGCCCGGTCGATCTACGACGTGCCGCTGCAATATCACTCGGAAGGGCTCGACGACGAAGTTCTGCGCGTATTCGGGATCACCGACGCTCCGGCACCCGATCTCGACCGCTGGACCGACATCATGGACCGGGTCGATCACCCCGAAGGCGAAGTCACGATCGGCGTCGTCGGCAAATATGTCGGCCTGCCTGACGCCTATAAGTCGCTCCGCGAAGCGTTGGTTCACGGCGGGATCGCCAACCGGACCAAGGTCAACATCCGCTGGCTGGACGCGGAGATGTTCGAGCAGGAAAGCGCCGACCTGGCGGCCGAGCTGGAGCCGCTGCACGGGATCCTCGTGCCCGGCGGCTTCGGGGAGCGCGGGAGCGAGGGCAAGATCGCCTCGGTGAGATTCGCCCGTGAGCGCGAAGTGCCTTTCTTCGGCATTTGCCTCGGCATGCAGATGGCCTGCATCGAGGGCGCCCGGAACACCGCCGGTATCGAGAGCGCCTCGACCACCGAGTTCGGCGAGACGAGCGAGCCAGTCGTCGGCCTCATCACCGAATGGATGAGCCCGGAAGGGTTGCAAAAGCGCAGCGCGGAGACCGACCTTGGCGGCACGATGCGCCTTGGCGCTTACGCGGCAACGCTCGGTCACAACAGCAAGGTCGCCGAACAATATGGAACGACCGAGATCAGCGAGCGCCACCGGCACCGCTATGAGGTCAACGTCCATTACCGCGACGCGCTGGAAAAGGGCGGTCTGATCTTTTCCGGAATGTCGCCAGACGGCGAACTGCCGGAGATCGTCGAGCGGCCGGACCATCCCTGGTTCATCGGCGTCCAGTTCCACCCGGAGTTGAAGAGCCGCCCGTTCGAACCCCACCCGCTGTTCGCCGGGTTCATCGGCGCTGCGCTGAAGCAGAGCCGTTTGGTGTGATTTTTGCCGCGAGGGCCGGTCCTTCGAGACGGGCCTTCGACTGCGCTCAGTCCCTCCTCAGGACGAGCGGCTCGGCAATCCCCGCTCATCCTGAGGAGCCATTGAGCCTGTCGAAATGGCGTCACGAAGGATCGGCAGCTCAAGCTGATTCATTTGCCGTTCAGCCGGCTGGTCGTTACATCGGCGTTATGCAGGGGAAAGCAATCATCGGAGTCGTGGCGCTGGCCTTTTCGACGGCTGCTTTGGCCGGCGAACCGGCGAAGCGCCCCGTCTGCACCAAGGAGCAGGTGCAGCAGCGTCAGCAGCAGCAACCGCAGCAGCAGCGCGTGAAGGCGCCGGAATGCCGCACCACCAAGTCGATCCCGCCGGTCGTCGATCCTACCCCCTGGTTCCTTCTTTAGGGCGCTTTTCCCGGCCCATTGCCGCCGCGCCGAACCGTCCCTAATTGGTGGCCATGACCAATATCGTTTCCACGCGCCTGCTCGTGCTCGGCTCCGGGCCCGCCGGCTACACCGCCGCGATTTACGCCGCCCGCGCCGGCCTCTCGCCGATCGTCGTGCAGGGCATCCAGCCCGGCGGCCAGCTGACCACCACGACCGATGTCGAAAACTATCCGGGCTTCCGCGACGTCATCCAGGGCCCCTGGCTGATGGAGGA
>CBFGLY010000012.1:0-11933 GCA_965649725.1 uncultured Sphingomonas sp. | reverse complement strand
AAGCGCGTGGTGGTGCGGGAGATCGGCGGGCAGGATGCGATCCTCGTCCGGCCGATGGCCTATGTCACGCTGACCATCGACCACCGCGTTGTCGACGGGCACCAGACCAACGCCTGGCTGTCGCGCTTCGTGGAGCTGCTGGAAAGCTGGCCCGCCGCCTAGATCGAGGCGACGATCCGGGCGCGCACGCCGCTGTGGGACTGATCGTATCCGAAGTCCGCCGATAGCGACTTTGCCATTGCGACCACCAGCCTGGACCCGAGCCCGCTGCCCTGGGGCTGGCCGCCGTCCGCCATTCCGACTCCATCGTCTTCAACGCACAGCGAAAAGCGTTTGCCGTCGGCCCGGACAAGCTCAACCCGGACCTCGCCGGCGCTATCCTTGGCATAGGCATATTTGCAGGCGTTGCTGACCAGCTCGTTGACGATGATGCCCAGCGAAACCGCCTTGTCCGGATGCAGCTGGATCGGCTCGGCCGCCAGCTTGATCGAGCGCGGCGCGGTCGGCGTCGACCAGGTTTCCTCAAGCTCCTCGACGATCGCGGCCAGATATTCGTCCATGTCGATGCTCTCGACATCGCCGGAGCTGTAGAGTTTCCGGTGCACCTGGGCGATGGCGTCGATCCGCCGCTGCGTGTCGGCCAGGGCCTCGCGCGCTTCCTTATTGTCCAACCCCCGCGACTGCATGTGGACGAAGGTCGAGACCAGTTGCAGCGAGTTGGCGACGCGGTGATTCACTTCCTTGAGCAGCGTTTCCAGCCGGTCGTTGGCGGAACGAAGCTCATGTTCCACGGCGGCCTTTTCGCCCTCGAGCCGGACTCGGGCCAGGGCCAGCGTGAATGCCTGTTCGAGCAGGTCGACGAAATCGTCGTTGGTGGTCTTGACCACATATTCATAGGCACCGGCCTTGAGGGCCGCGACCGCGACGCTGCTTTCTTCGGATCCGGTCACATAGACGATCGGCGGGCAGTCCGGCAGGCGCTGCAGGGCGGTAAGCGTCTCCAGGCCGTTCATGCCGGGCATATAATGGTCGACCGCGATAATCTCGAAATCGCCGTCGCGGGCCAGCTCGACTCCCTGGGCGCCATTTTCGGCCGCGACCACCATGTGTCCGCGGCGGCCAAGCGACTTCTCCACCAGCCTTCGAAGGCCGGCGTCGTCATCGATGTACAGGATACGCCGCGGTTGCTTCATCAGACCTCGGCGTCCGGGACCTGCATGACCGACAGGAACAGCCCGAGCTGGCGGATGGCATCCGCAAAGCTTTCATAGTTCACCGGCTTGGTGATGTAGACGTTGCAGCCGAGGTCGTAGCAGCGCTCGATCTCCACCTTGTCGTCGGTCGTCGTCAGCACGACGACGGGAACGCGGTGCAGTTTTTCGTCGCCTTTGATCTTGGCGAGGATGTCCGTCCCGCTCATGTCGGGCAGATTGAGGTCGAGCAGCACCAGTGCCGGGCCGTTCAGCTTCGGCCCGTCCTGGTGATTGAACAGAAAATCCAGGCCGGCTCCGCCGTCCGTGAAATGGCTGATCTCGTTGCTGATCCCGGCGCGGCGGATGTTCTTTTCGATCAGGCGGGCATGGCCTTCGTCATCCTCGATCATGACGATGCGGACGGGTTGCTGAGAACTCATTTATCTTTCCCTTCCCCGGAAAATTCTATCGGCAAATCAACGACAAAGGTAGCGCCGTCGGCCAGATTCGAGCGCACCGTTACCGTGCCTCCAAGCCGATATGCAAGCGCCCTGACATTGGCCAGTCCGATGCCCTCGCCCTTTTGGTCCTGCGGTCCCGACCGGCGGAAAAGCTCGAAGATGCGTTCATGGTCTTCCCGGGCGATTCCGCGGCCATTGTCCTCGACTTCGAAAATGGCCCGGTTCCGGATGCGTTTGCCCCGGACGACGATCTCGCCGGGCCGTCCGGTCGCAAGATATTTGGTGGCGTTCTCCATCAGGTTGGAGAAGATCTGCTCGATCGCCAGCCGGTCGTGAGTCAGGTCCGGCAGCGGGTGCACGATGGTAATGGTCGCGCCACGCTCCTCCGCCTGGACCGCCAGGCTGTCGGCGATATCGCCGATCAGCTGATCCATCGACAGCCGCTCCGGCGTCAGGACCCTGCGCCCCTGCCGCGAGAGGGCCAGGATGGCATTGATGAGCCGATCCATTTTCTGCGTGGATGACCGGATGAAGCCGATGGCCTCCGGCAGGTCCTCCTGGGCCGCGGTTCGCACTTCCTCGCTGACCAGCTTGGGATGGCTCGATTCCACCTCCCTGACGAAATCGGCGACAATCTTGTCCGCCCGCTCCATTTCGGCGGTGAAACCCATGACGTTGACCAGCGGCGAGCGAAGGTCGTGGCTGACGATATAGGCGAACCTTTGGATCTCCTCGTTGGCCCGCTTGAGATCCGCCGTGCGTTCCGCCACCGCCGCCTCCAGGCCGGCGTTGAGCTCGTTGAGGCGAACCTGAGTGGCGAGCAGCGCTCGGGTAAAGCGGCGGACGAGCCAGAAGGTTAGGCTTGCGACCGCAGCGAGCATCAGCCCGGTCAGAAGCAAAAGCCATTGCAACGATTGCTGAGATTTTGCGAGCTGCCTGGTCCGGTTCTTCAGCGCCTGTTCCTCGACGGACGAGACATCGCTGGCCAGGGCCCGGATCGTGCGGATCGCCGCAAGCGAATCGGTATCGGCGAAGGCATTACGCGCCTCGGCAAGCCGGCCGGCGGTCGCAAGGTCCATCGACCTTTCGAGCTCGGCCAGCTCCTGGACCACCAGCGGCCGCATGCGACGTACCTTTGCGTGCTGCTTGCTATTGTCCGCGATCAGCTCCTCCACGCGATTCAGCGTGGGGAGGATCTGGCGGGTCGAAGAGGTGAAAACCTGGGCGCGATAGTCGCTCGGCACCAGCAGATAGCCGCGACGCGCGGATTCCGCCCGCTCCAGAGCGACCTTCAAATTTCCAAGGTTATCCTTGACCTCATAGGTGTGTTGCACCTGCCTCGCGGCGTCCGCGCTGTTGCGCAGGCCGAGGGCGACGAGGACGAAAGCCGCGATCAGAAGCAGGAAGCCGGCGATCAGGCCCGCCAGCATCAACCGGTTGAACTGGCGTTCCGTCTGACCCAGCAATTTGCCTCACGAAGTTGCCGCCCGCCAGACGCGCTGAAGCGGCGGTTACAAGTGGCGCACCCAAGAGGATTCGAACCTCTGGCCTCTGCCTTCGGAGGGCAGCGCTCTATCCAGCTGAGCTATGGGTGCGTTGGCGCCCGCTTAGCTTGGCCTGCCAATGGCCGCAAGCGCCGTCGGACCAGACGCTTGCACTGAACCCCAAACGCGAGCAGAGCATGTCCTGGGGCGATGACCGGCGATGCCGGCGGCACTCCCTGTACGTGCGTATCCTGCCTTGGGGGGCAAGAAGCATGTCGAAGAGTGGCCGCTGCCAGCTGCGGGTTCGCAGCATATGATCTTCAATTCGCTGACGTTCGTCGCCTTCTTCGCGATCGTCCTCTCACTCTATAATCTGCGTCTTCCGTGGACGGCGAAAAAGATCGTCCTGCTGGTCGCAAGCTATATCTTCTACGCCGCCTGGAACCCGCCCTTCGTCATCCTGCTTTGGATATCCACCGTGGTCGATTGGTGGGCGGCCCAGGCCATGGTCCGGTCGGAACGGCAATGGACCCGCAGGGCCTGGATGATCACCTCGGTCGTCGTGAACCTGGGGATGCTCGGCTTCTTCAAATATGGCCAATTCCTGCTCGACAATTTCATCGCCGTCGCAGCAACCGTCGGCATCCAGTATCGGCCGGCGCAGTTCGACATCGTCCTTCCGGTCGGGATCAGCTTCTACACCTTCGCAACCCTTTCCTACACGCTCGATGTCTATTTGCGGCGGGCCAAGCCGGCGAAGCATTTCCTCGACTATGCGCTGTTCGTGACCTTCTTTCCGCATCTGGTTGCCGGTCCGATCATGCGCCCGACGGAACTGGTTCCGCAATTCGCGCACGAACGCCGCGCGACCCTTCATCAAATGCTGTTCGGTTTCGCGCTTCTTACCCTCGGCCTGTTTCAAAAGGTCGTGTTGGCGGACGGGTTTCTCGCCCCGGTGGTGGAAGCCGTCTACGACGCGCGGGAAGGAACGCCGGGATTCCTCGACGCATGGGTCGCGACCCTGGCCTTCGCCGGCCAGATATTCTGCGATTTCGCCGGCTATTCCACCAGCGCAATCGGCGTGGCCCTGGCCCTTGGCTTCGCGATGCCCGACAACTTTCGCTTTCCCTATGCCGCCATCGGCTTTTCCGACTTCTGGCGACGATGGCACATCACCTTGTCGTCCTGGCTTCGCGACTATCTCTACATTCCGCTTGGCGGGAACCGTCACGGCCCGGCGCGCACCTATGGCGCGTTGATGGGAACCATGCTCCTCGGGGGGCTGTGGCATGGCGCAAGCTGGACGTTCGTCGCCTGGGGCGGATTGCATGGCATCTATTTGTCCGGGGAACGCTGGCTGAAGTCCCGCTTCGCGCATTTCAGGCCAAGTCCCGCCGCGCTGGTCGCGTTCGGAGCGATTACCTTTTTGCTGGTCAACCTCACCTGGGTGTTTTTCCGAGCGAAAACGTTCGGCGGTGCGGCGACCATGTTGACCGCGATGGCGGGCGCTTCGTCCGCGCCCGTTGCAATGATCGCCTTGCTGCCAATGATCTATGCCCTGACGATCGTCGCGGCGATCGTCGGGACGCATTGGTTCATGCGCGACAAGACTCTGGAAATCGTCGTCGAAAGAACGCCGCCGCTGCTGCTCGGATCGATCTGGGCGGCGATGGCGATGGCCGTCATTGCGGAGCAGGGGAAAGGCAGTGCCTTCATCTACTTCCAGTTCTGAACCGCGCGGAGTCCTGCAGCGGGAGGGAGCGCTGCCGGCAGGCCTGCGTCTGACCGCGTCCGACCGGCCGGGACAGGCGCAGCCGGTTCCTGTGCGGGACATTCCGAAGCAGCCCTGGGGGCGGCTCGCGCTTGGAGTGCTGGCGTTTCTGGCGATCGGCACTGTCGCGCTGGAGGTCAACGCCCGCCGGCTGGGCCTCCACGCCGGCGATCTCGACAATAGCGAAGTCGACTGGGCCGTGGAGCGGTCGCGGTCCGAAGGCGCGCCTGTTGCGATCGTCGGCGACTCCAGGATCCTGTTCGACACGGATCTGGACCGGTTCGAGGCATTGACCGGGGTCAGGCCGGTTCAGCTCGCCATCCATGGGACGAGCGCGCTCACGCTATTGGAAGACACTGCTCGCAACGAGAAGTTCAACGGTCTTCTGATCGTCGGCATGGCGGACACGATGTTCTTCCAGCCCTTCGACGGCTACGGCGGCTACATCCACAGCCGTGAAACCTATGAAAGCCCGGCGCGGCAATGGTCGACCGGCCTCGACCATATGTTGCAGCGCCGGCTGGCCTTCATGGATTCCAGCTATCGCCTGAGCGTCGTGGCCTCGCGCCTCGATCCGGATTTCCGGCCCGGCGTGGAAGGCCCGTTGGACGATATCTGGAAGCTGTCCGAGGTTGGCGAGCAACGCCAGACCTGGATGTGGCCGCGCATTGTCACCGACACCCGGCTTCGCGCCCATGCGCGCTGGGCGTGGAAGGGGTTCAAGGAGAAATTCCAATACACGCCCGAGCTGATTGCGAAGGGCCACGCCCGGGCGGTAGCAGCGGTCGAGGCGATCCGCGCACGGGGAGGCGAGGTCGTCTTCGTCAGGCCGCCGTCGGACATTCATTTGCGGATCAATGAAGAGGCGCAGGTCCCCAAGGCCAAAGGCTGGGACGCGCTGCTTCGAAACACCCGCAGCGCCGGTGTCCACAACGACGATCTCCCGCCTCATCTGCGCCGTTTGATCATGCCCGAATGGTCGCACCTCAATCGGCGCTGCGCCACCGTGTTCACCGACGCCTATGTGCGGCGGCTGGCGGCGCTCACTCCGCGCCTCAAGCTTCGGGCCGATGCCCCCGCGCCGCTAAGCAGGGACGATTGCGTGGGCCGGGATGGACGGCCGCTCTAGCGTTCGACGCAGAGCGCGATGCCCATGCCGCCGCCGATGCAGAGCGTCGCGAGGCCCTTCTTGGCGTCCCGGCGGCCCATTTCGTGGAGCAAGGTGGTGAGCACCCGCGCCCCGCTTGCCCCAATCGGATGACCGATGGCGATGGCGCCTCCGTTGACGTTGACCCGCTCGGGGTCCCAGCCGAGCTCCTTGCCGACGCTGAGCGCCTGGGCGGCGAAAGCCTCGTTGGCTTCGACCAGGTCGAGCTCCCCAACGGTCCAGCCGGCCTTTTCCAGCGCGCGCCGGGTGGCGGGGACGGGGCCGATGCCCATGATCGACGGGTCGACGCCGGCCGAGGCCCAGCTGGCGATGCGGCCCAGAACCGTGGCGCCGCGCCGCGCGGCTTCCTCGGCGCTCATCAGCACCAGCGCCGCGGCGCCGTCGTTGATCCCGCTGGCGTTGCCGGCGGTGACGCTGCCTTCCTTCTTGAACGCGGCGCGGAGGGCCGCGAGCGCATCGGCCGTCGCGCCCTCGCGGATATATTCGTCATGCTCGACGACCGTGTCGCCCTTGCGGCCCTTGATGGTGACGGGAACGATCTCGTCCTTGAACCGGCCTTCCGAGCGAGCCTTGGACGCCAGCGTTTGCGACCGAAGCGCGAAGGCGTCCTGCTCCTCGCGGCCGATCTGGTACTGCTCGGCCAGATTCTCGGCGGTGATGCCCATGTGATAGCCGTTGAAGACGTCGGTGAGGCCGTCTTTGATCATCGTGTCGACCAGGCTGACGTCGCCCATCTTCGCGCCCTGGCGAAGCGCCTGGCAGTGGACCGACATCGACATGCTTTCCTGACCGCCGGCGACGACGATCTGGCTGTCGCCAAGCGCGATGGCCTGGCTCGCCAGGGCAACGGCGCGGAGGCCCGATCCGCATACCTGGTTGATGCCCCAGGCCGGGATTTCCTTGGGAATGCCGGCCGCCATCGATGCCTGCCGCGCAGGGTTCTGGCCCTGTCCGGCGGTCAGCACCTGGCCAAGGATCACCTCGCTGACTTCCTCGCCCGCTACGCCAGCGTCGGCCAGCGCAGCCTCGATCGCCACGCGGCCGAGCTCGTGCGCGGGCGTCGAGGCAAAGGCGCCGAGGAAGGACCCGACTGGGGTGCGGCGCGCGGCGGTGATGACGACATCGGTCATGAAGGGACTCCGGGATTTTGAGGTTTGCGGCAGCCTAGCACCGTCTTCGCAGATGCGAAAAGACATGTTTGTTGCGGCGCGGGAAGCAGCGGACTAGGCTCGAGAAAATTTCGGGAGCGATGCATGGCCAAGTCGGCGGACAAGGTGACGATCAAGAAATACGCCAACCGGCGGCTCTACGATACGGAAAGCAGCAGCTACATCACGCTCGACCGGCTGGCCGCGATGATCCGCGAGGGCCGCGATTTCGAGGTGGTCGACGCGAAGACCGGCGAGGACATCACGCACCAGGTGCTGACCCAGATCATCGTCGACGAGGAATCGCGCGGGAGCACGATGCTTCCCGTCAATTTCCTGCGCCAGCTGATCGGCCTGTACGGCGGGCAAATGCAGGGCGCGGTGCCGCAATATCTGGAAGCGGCGATGGATGCCTTTCAGAAAAACCAGAAGGCGATGGCGGGCGCATTCGGGCAGAACATGTTCGCCGACATGGCCAAGCGCAACATGGCGATGTTCGAGGAGGCCGCGTCGGCGATGACCGGCAAGAAGGAAAAGCCGGCGAGCAGCGATGGATCGAGCGATGAACTCGCCAAGCTGAAGGCCGAGCTCGCTGCGCTCCAGGCAAAGGTCGATAAGCTCGGCAAATGATTCGTATGTCGGTGCTGCTCGCAGCGCTAGCGGCCCCCGCCGCGGCGCAAGTCTCCCCCATCACTTTCGAAGCCGGAAAGCTGCTTCCGCTCGCGTCGGGCCAGTGGAGCTACGCCGCCACGGCGACCGGATCCGAAGCGCGATACGACGGCTATTTGTCCATCCGCTGCGACCGGGCGAGCCGGACGGTAACGGTCATGCGCCCGGGCGTCGCTCCAGCTGTGCTGACGGTCATCACCGACACGACGACACGCAATTTGCCCGTCGGAGGCCGTCTTCTGGCGAACGACCCGATCCTGGACGCGATGGCGTTCAGCCGGGGGCGGTTCCTGGTGTCGGGAGGAGGCGTCACGCTGGCCATTCCAAGCTGGCCCGAAGCGGCGCGAAGCATCGAGGATTGCCGAAGCTGACCACAATTACAAGTCTTGTTTATGTGCCCGAACCACCACATGTTGCGAGTGGCAATAACGCAGCGAAAGGAGGTGATCCGATGTCTCATGGTTCAGCTAAGAGGTCGGATTTGTTCGCTTGGAAGGTGATGGCCTAACCAGCCATTCAGGTCCTTCCGGGCTCGAGCGCCCGATCGCTGACCATGTTGAGGGAGCTGTCGTATGGTGCGGCAGCTCCCTTTACCTTGTCCGCAATCCCTGATTATTTCGGAACCGTTCCCGCGTTGAACCGCTTTCACGCGGAATGGACTTAAAAGGGAGGCAGTGATGGCCAAGTCATCGTCGCGTCGCGGAAGTAGCAATAGCGGGTCGAAGAAAACCACCATGGACAAGATCGCCAAGGCGGCGATGAGCCGCGAGATGCTTGCGGCCGGCCTGACCGCCGCGGCTGCCGCGATCGCCGCCAGCCCCAAGGCGCGCAAGGCGATCCGCGACGCCGGCCTCGACGCGGCCGACAGCGCGAGTGCCGCGGCGACGTCGATGATGACCAACGCGTCGAAGCTTGGATCGCTGATCGCCGAGGCCGTCGCCGATGCCGCGCAACGTGTATTGTCGGGCAAATGGGTCGAGGAAGACAGCGGATCTAGCGCGGGCGCTCAGCGCGCGGTCGGTTCGACGACTTCATCGCGGAAGCCTGCGGCCAAGCGCGCCGCGCCGAAGAAGACAGCCGCCACGCGAAAGGCTCCCGCCGCCAAGGCCGCGAGCGCCAAGCCCACGGCCCGGAAGGCCCCGGCGAAGCGCCGTTCCAGCGCCTCGGCTCGCAAACGGGCTCCGGCCAAGAACACGACCCCGGCGAGCTGACCGTCACAAATCGAATTTCGAGGGCCTCGGCATCCGTCCGGGGCCCTCGCTCTATGGAAATGCCTTCAAGGGCGTGTCATGGCGGACCCCATGAATCAGTCGAACTTCTCGGTCGTCATCCTCGCCGCGGGACAGGGCACGCGGATGCGGTCCGACACGCACAAGGTGCTCCATCCGATCGCGGGCAGGCCGATGCTCCTTCACCTGCTTGCGACGGTCGAGGCGATGGGCGCGGACCGGCGCGTGGTGGTTGTCGGCAAAGGCCGGGAACAGCTCGAGGCTGCGCTCCAGGGGCATGGCGTCGCAACGGCGTTGCAGGCCGAACAGAAGGGCACGGCGCACGCGGTGCAAATGGCCGAGAAGGAGCTCACCGGTTTCGACGGGCCGGTGCTGGTCCTCTATGGCGACACGCCCTTCGTGACGCGCGATACGCTGCAGCGGATGCTCGAACGGCTGGGGGCGGATGACGGTCCCGGCGTGGTCGTGCTGGCAAGCTCGCCCGAGGATGGCAAAACCTACGGCCGGGTCATCCTGGGCGAGGGCGACCATATCGCGAAGATGGTCGAATTTAAGGACGCCAACGAGGCCGAACGCGCGGTCAGGCTATGCAACAGCGGCATGATGGCGGTCCGATCCGGCGACCTGTTCCGCTGGCTCGGCAAGGTCGGCAACGCCAATGCGGCGCACGAATATTACCTTCCCGACATCGTCATGGTCGCCAATGACGAGGGTCGGCATGCGGTTGCGATCGAGGGCGAAGCGTTCGAGACCGCCGGGGTCAACAGCCGCGCCGAACTGGCCCACCTGGAGCTCGACTGGCAGCGGCGCCGCCGCGAGGAAGCGCTGGAGCAAGGCGCTACGCTGATCGACCCGGAAAGCGTGTGGTTCTCGGCCGACACCGAGCTTGGCCGTGACTGCACGATCGAGCCGCACGTGGTGTTCGGCCCTGGCGTCAGGATCGCCGACGGCGCGACCATCCGCGCGTTCAGCCACATCGAGGGCGCGACCATCGCCACCGGCTGCGAAGTCGGCCCGTTCGCCCGGTTGCGGCCGGGCGCCGTGCTGGCCGAAGGCGCCAAGGTGGGCAATTTCGTCGAAGTGAAGAAGGCGCATCTCGGCAAGGGCGCGAAGGCCAATCACCTCAGCTACATCGGCGATGCGGAAGTCGGCGCGAAGGCCAATATCGGCGCCGGAACCATCACCTGCAATTATGACGGCTTCGGCAAATATCCGACCGAGATCGGGGAGGGCGCCTTCATCGGCTCCAACACGGCGCTGGTTGCTCCGGTGACGGTAGGTCAGGGCGCCATCGTCGGCGCGGGCTCGGTCATCACGAAGAACGTCGCCGACGACAGCCTCGCCGTCGCGCGCGGCGAACAGCGCGGCTTCGTTGGCTGGGCCAAGCGCTTCCGCGAAAAGAAGGGCGCCAAGTAAATGTGCGGTATTGTCGGGATTGTCGGGCGGGAAGCGGTTGCCGGGCGGCTGTTCGATGGCCTCAAGCGCCTCGAATATCGCGGTTATGACAGTGCCGGCATTTGCACGGTCCAGGACGGCGAGTTCGAACGTCGGCGGGCCGAAGGCAAGCTCGAAAATCTGAAGCGCGAGCTGGACGCCGATCCGCTGCATGGCGACGTCGGGATCGCGCATACGCGCTGGGCGACGCATGGCGCGCCGACGGTCGGCAACGCCCACCCGCATATCGCGGGATCGGTGGCCCTGGTTCACAACGGCATTATCGAGAATTTCAAGCCGCTTCGTGACGAGCTGATCGCGGAGGGGCGGGAGTTCCTGAGCGAGACGGACAGCGAGGTCGTCGCCCATCTCGTCGCCCGGGAAGTCGAGCGCGGCCGGACTCCCACCGACGCGGTCGCGGCCGTCCTTCCGCGGCTTCACGGCGCCTTCGCCATCGCCTTCCTGTTCAAGGATTATCCCGATCAGGTCATCGGGGCCCGCATGGGGGCGCCGCTGACGGTCGGTTACGGACAGGGAGAAAATTATCTCGGTTCGGACGCGCTGGCGCTGGCGCCGCTCACCCAGCGCATCGCCTATCTCGACGAGGGCGATTGGGTCGTCGTCGAGCGGGACAAAGTGCAGATTTTCGACCGCTCCAACCGCCCTGTCGAGCGCGAGATCGTGGAGTCCGGCGCGTCGGCGACGCGGATCGAGAAGGGCAACCATCGGCATTTCATGCAGAAGGAAATCTTCGAGCAGCCGATCGTCGTCGCCCAAACCCTGCAAAGCTATGTCCGGCCATTCGAAGGAAAGGTCGCGCTGCCCGACATCGACTTCGACCTTGCGTCGGTAAATCGCGTCACCATCGTCGCCTGCGGCACCAGCTTCTACGCCGGCATGGTCGCCAAATATTGGTTCGAACAGTTTGCGCGCGTGCCGGTCGACATCGATGTGGCGAGCGAGTTCCGCTATCGCGAGCCGGTGCTGGAGCCGGGCGGGCTGGCGCTGTTCATTTCCCAGAGCGGCGAGACGGCCGATACGCTGGCTGCGCTTCGCCACGCGCGGAGCGAAGGGCAGACCATCGCGGTGGTCGTGAACGTCCCGACCAGTTCGATGGCGCGCGAGGCGGACTTGCTTCTCCCGACCCACGCCGGCCCGGAGATCGGCGTTGCGTCGACCAAGGCATTCACCTGCCAGCTCGCCGTGCTTGCCGCGCTCGCTGCCAATCTCGCTCGGGCCAAGGGCCGACTCAGCGAGGACGCCGAGCGGCAAATCGTCGCCCATCTCCAGGAGGCGCCCGAGGCGATGAACCAGGCGCTCGGCCATGACGAGGAGATCGCCGGAATGGCGCATCTCGTGGCGCCGGCGCGGGACGT
>CBFGLY010000011.1:0-11955 GCA_965649725.1 uncultured Sphingomonas sp. | reverse complement strand
TCGACTTTCACCAAGGCGCTTCAGCGGCAGCTCGATGCCGAAGGGAAACGGCTGTTCGCGGACGAGGAGGAGCGCAAGCGGCGGATCGTCGTCCGCAAGGGGCGCGAAAATTACCTGTGCCTGCTCAACCTGGAAGACGCGATGCAGGGCGCCTTCGCCGGGCGGGCGGCGGTGCTGGCCCAGCTGGTCGGGCGCTGGGCGGCTTATACCAAGGATGGGGACATGGTCGGCGGCGACCTGCCCGGATGGCTGCCGAGCCTGTTCCGGCGGGCCGGGGCCACGGCCCTGACCGACCGGCGCGGGGAATGCGTCTATGCCGGCTGTCCGCACTATCGGAAATGTTTCATCGAGCGGGCCGAGCGGGCGAGCCGGGACGCCGACATCGTCATCGCCAACCATGCGCTGGTGATGGTCAATGCGGCACGCGGGAGGCCCGACGCTCCGCAACGCATCGTGTTCGACGAGGGCCATCATCTGTTCGACGCGGCGGATTCGACCTTCTCGGCGGCGCTGACCGGCCAGGAAGCGATCGAGATGCGGCGCTGGATCGTCGGGCCGGAAGGCAAGTCGCGCGGGCGGCGGCGCGGGCTCGCGGCGCGGCTGATGGATGTCGCCAGCTATGACGATCAGGGAGGCGCGTCGCTGGAGTCGGCGATCGAGGCAGCGCGCGCCCTGCCGTCGGACGGCTGGACCGGGCGGCTGGCGGAAGGCGATCCGTTCGGGCCGGTCGAGCGATTGCTCGCCGAGGTGCGCGGGACGGTCTACGCGCGGGCCAAGGCGCAGGAGGCGGGCTACGGGCTGGAGACCGAGCTGGCCGAGCCGGACGGCAATCTGGTGTCGGCGGCGGCGGGGGCGATGGAGGCTCTGGAAGCGCTGGCCAAACCGCTCGCCGCGCTCACGCGGCGACTGGAGGCGATCCTTGAGGACGCGCCGGACTGGCTCGATTCGCAGGCGCGGGCTCGGGTCGAGGGGGCGATCAACGGGCTGAGCTGGCGGCGCGAGACGCTGGCAGCCTGGATCGCTCTGCTGGGGCGCATCGGCGGCGTGGCCGATCCGGACTTTGTCGACTGGCTGGCAATCGACCGGATCGAGGGGCGCGAGTACGACATCGGGCTTCATCGCCATTGGCTCGACCCGACCCGGCCGCTGGCCAGGGCGGTGCTGGAGCCGGCGCACGGCGTGTTGGTGACCTCGGCGACGTTGCGAGGAAGCGAGGGCTGGCCGAGCGCGGATGCGCGGACCGGGGCGCTGCATCTGCCGGGGCCGACCGGACATTTCGAGGCGGCGAGCCCGTTCGACTATGCCGCGCAATCCGAAGTGCTGATCGTCAACGACATTGGGCGGAACGATATCGCTGCTCTGGCCGGGGCCTATGCGCGGCTGATCGAGACGGCTCAGGGCGGGACGCTCGGCCTGTTCACCGCGATCCAGCGGCTGCGCGCGGTCCACGCCCGGATCGCCGATCGGCTGGCGCGGGCCGGGCTGCCGCTGCTGGCCCAGCATGTCGACCCGATCGATACGGGGACGCTGGTCGACATCTTCCGCGACGATCCGCATGCCTCATTGCTGGGAACCGACGCGCTTCGGGATGGAGTCGACGTGCCGGGCGACTCGCTTCGGCTGGTCGTGATGGAGCGGGTGCCCTGGCCGCGGCCGACAGTGCTCCATGCGGCGCGCAAGCTGGCGAACGGCGGGAGCGCCTATGACGACCGGGTGGTCCGGGCCCGGATGGCGCAGGCGTTCGGGCGGCTGATCCGGCGGCAGGGCGATCGGGGGCTGTTCGTCATATTGTCCAGCGCCCTGCCCTCACGGCTGCTCAGCGCATTTCCCCCGGAGGTCGCGGTGTCGCGTGTGCCGCTGGAGGCCGCGCTCGAACGGGTGAGGGCGAAGCTATTCGGCCAGCGCCCCGGCCAGGCGGTTGCGGATCGCGATCAGGCGGAAAACGTCGATCCCGCCGCCCTGCTCCTCGGGGATCGGAGTGTCGATCCCTGACGGGGGCTCGGGAACGAAGGCGGCCGGCGGCGGCGCGATAGCCGGTTCGTCGGCTTGGCCCTTGTCCTTCAGCAGCTTCTGGACCCCGCGCACCGTATAGCCTTCCTCATTGAGGAGACGGTGGATCCGGCGGGCAAGCGCGACATCGGCCGGGCGGTAATAGCGGCGATTGCCGGCGCGCTGGAGCGGGCGGAGCTGCGGGAACTTGGTTTCCCAATAGCGCAATATGTGCTGCGCGACGCCAAGCTCGGCGCTCAACTCGCCGATGGTTCGGAATGCGTCCGGAGATTTTTCGCCGGTCGCCACGCTCCAGGCTACTTCGCGATCCGGTCGCGCATGATCTGGCTGGCGCGGAAGGTCATGACTCGGCGCGGAGCGATCGGAACCTCGATCCCGGTCTTGGGATTGCGGCCGACCCGCTCACCCTTGTCGCGCAGGATGAAGGTGCCGAAGCCCGAAATCTTGACGTTCTGGCCGTCGCTCAGCGAGTGGCACATGTGATGGAGCACGCGCTCCACCATGCTGGCGCTCTCCGCGCGCGAAACGCCCAGCCGATTGTGAACGATGTCGGACAGGTCGGCGCGGGTCAAAGTGCCCGCCTGCAAACCGTTCGAACGGGCGACACCCGCATCCGCCATGATATTCCTCCACCCCCTTTAAATGCACCGAGCCGGCGCGGTCGTTACGCTACCGCAAAGTCCGAGCGTCGGCAATTCGACTTTTGCCAGATTTTCCAATCGGTTCAATAGCGAAGCGCAGCAGCTCCCCAAGTGAAACCACCGCCCATCGCTTCGAGCACCAACAGATCGCCGCGTTTGATTCGCCCGTCGCGCACCGCCACGTCGAAGGCAAGCGGAACCGACGCGGCCGACGTATTGGCATGGCGGTCGACCGTGACGATCACCTTTTCCGGCGGGAGGCCCAGCTTCTTCGCGGTCGCGTCGAGGATTCGCGCATTGGCTTGATGGGGCACGACCCAGTCGACGTCGGCCGGTGATAGGCCTGCCCGCTCGAGCACGGTCTTCAGCACGTCGGCGAGGTTGACGACCGCGTGGCGGAACACCTCGCGGCCCTTCATTCGAAGCTTGCCGACCGTGCCCGTGGTGGACGGACCGCCGTCGACGAACAGCAGCCCATTGTGGCGGCCGTCGGCGTGAAGGCTGGTGGACAGGATTCCCGCCTCGCCCTCCTCGGCCTCGAGGACGATCGCGCCGGCGCCGTCGCCGAACAGCACGCAGGTGGTGCGGTCCTCCCAGTCGAGGATCCGGCTGAAGGTCTCCGAGCCGATCACGAGCGCCCGCCTGGCGTTGCCGCCGCGAAGCATCGAGTCGGCGACGGTCAGCGCGTAAAGGAAGCCGGTGCAGACCGCGTGAACGTCGAACGCGATGCAGTCGTCGATGCCGAGCATCGCCTGCACCTTGGTCGCGGACGATGGGAAGGTCTGGTCGGGGGTCGCGGTGGCGAGGACGATCAGGCCGATGTCCTGCGGCTGCAGTCCCGCAGCGTCCAGCGCCCGCCTGCAGGCCTCGACCGCAAGCGTCGCCGTGGTTTCGCCGTCGGCCGCGACATAGCGGCTGCGGATTCCGGTGCGCTCGACGATCCACTCGTCCGACGTATCGACCAGGGCGGCCATTTCCGCATTGTCGACGCGGCGTTCGGGAAGCGCGGACCCGGTTCCCTTGACGACGGAGCGAAGGGTCATTCGGCGGCCTCGCCCGAAAACGCATGGGCGCGGAAATTGTCGAGATCCTCGCCGATCTTGCGGGTGATGTCGTTGCGGACCATCGATGCGGCGACTCCGATCGCGTTGGCGACGCCCTTGTAGTTGGCGCCGCCGTGACTCTTCACCACCAGGCCGTTGAGACCAAGGAAAACCGCGCCATTATGGTTGTTGGGGTCGAGGTGCACCTTGAGCAGGTTGAGCGCCGGGCGCGACAGGGCGAAGCCCGCCTTCGAACGGAAGGAAGAGGTGAAGGCGCGGCGCAGCAGGTCGGTTACGAATCGCGCGGTGCCTTCCGCGGTCTTCAAGGCGATATTGCCCGAGAAGCCGTCGGTGACGACGACGTCGACATCCCCGCGCGACAGGCGGTCCCCCTCGGTGAATCCTTCGAAGCGAAGCGGCAGATAATCGGCTTCGCGAAGCAGGCCCGCGGCTTCCTTGAGTTCCCCGGTGCCCTTCAGTTCCTCGGTCCCGATGTTGAGCAGCTTCACTCGCGGCTTGGAAATGCCGAGCACCGTCCGCGAATAGGCCGAGCCCATCACCGCGAACTGGACGAGGTTCTGGGCGTCGCACTCGGTATTGGCGCCAAGGTCGAGCATGACGAGGTCGGATGAGCCAAGCGTCGGGAGGAGCGCTGCGAGCGCGGGCCGGTCGATCCCGGGCATGGTGCGCAGCGCAAGCTTGGCCATCGCCATCAGCGCGCCGGTATTGCCGCCTGACAGGGCCGCGTCGGACAGCCCTTCCTTCACCGCGTTGATCGCCATGCCCATCGAGGTGGTCTTGGCCCGGCGGATCGCCTGGCTCGGCTTTTCCGATGCCTCGATAGCGTCGGTCGTGTGGTGAATCGTAGTCGCTTCGACCAGCGGCTGGTGCTTGGCGAGTTCCGGCGCGATGCGCGCTTCGTCGCCATAGACGTCGAAGCGAAGCGACCGGTCCTTGCGGCGCGCGCGGGCCATTCCGGCGATCATCACCGCCGGGCCGATGTCTCCACCCATTGCGTCGATCGCGATGCGCGGGCTGGACGCCATTGTTGGCTGCCCTCTCTTTCGCGATTCCGCCGTTAAGCCTCGGTCGAGACGATCTCGCGGCCGTTATAGTGGCCGCAGGCCGTGCAGAGATTGTGCGGAAGCTTCAGCTCGCCGCAGTTCGGGCATTCCTGGAAGGCGGCCGGCGACAGCGCGTGATGGCTGCGGCGCATGTTGCGCTTCGAAGGCGAGGTCTTTCTCTTAGGGACGGCCATCTCGGCTCTTCCTTAAAATCTTGAGTTCAAAAAAATTGGCGACTCTCCTCGCCAGGGCTCTCGGGGGTGTCCCCGCGGCGGCGGCCGGATCGTCGCGAACGAGTGCGCCCTATAGCGAAATCTTGGGCGTGCGCAAGCGCTTCACGCCTTCGCAAGCACCTTGTCAGCGACGAACGGATTGGTGGCACGCTCATGGGCAAAGGTCGACATCGGGCCGTGTCCGGGCACGAAGGCGGTGTCGCCACCCATCGGCCACAGCCGCTCAGTGATGGAATCGAGTAATTGCTGGGTGTTGCCGAGCGGGAAATCGGTGCGGCCGACGGACCCCTGGAACAGCACGTCACCGACCAGCGCCAGCTTCGATTCCGGGTGGTGGAAGACGACGTGGCCGGGCGTGTGGCCCGGGCAGTGGCGGACGTTGAGGGTGAGATTGCCGACGGTGACGGTGTCGCCGTCCACCAGGTAGCGGTCGGACTGAAACGGCTTTCCCGGCACGCCGTAGCGTTGGCCGTCGTCCTCAAGCCGTGCGATCCAGAAAAGGTCGTCCTCGTGCGGACCCTCGATGGGCACGCCGAGCTCCGCGGCGAGAATCCCGGCCGAGCCGCAATGGTCGATATGGCCGTGGGTCAGGATGATCTTCTCGATCGTCACCCCATGCTGGGCGGCCGCGGCCTTCAAGCGGTCCAGGTCGCCGCCCGGGTCGCAGAAGGCGCCGCGCATTGTCTCGGTGCACCACAGCAGGGTGCAATTCTGCTGCAGCGGGGTGACCGGGATGATCGCGGCCTTGAGCGGCGGGTTGGACATGCCCGCGGACTAGGGAGCGGGAGCAAGCTTGTCCATCGCGGGCGGGACGTTCCGCATCGACGCCGCGACCGACTCGGCCCGGCGCAGGGCGCGGAGGAGGTTGCCCCCGGCAAGCTTGGCGAGGTCGGCGTCGGACCAGCCGCGGCGGATCAGCTCGGCGAAGATCAGCGGATAGGTCTCGACGCCCTCCAGGCCGGTCGGCGTATAGGGAATGCCGTCGAAATCTCCGCCCAGGCCGACATGGTCGTGGCCGGCGATCCGGGCGACATGCTCGATGTGGTCGGCCACGGTACGGACGTCGGTCGCGGGCCGGGGATGTGCCGCCTCCCAAGCCTTCAATCCGGCCTCGACCGCCGCGTTGCTGGCGCGGTGAATGGCCTTCAGCCGCGCTTCCTCGGCATTCCGATCGGCCGACCAGGTCCAAACGGCCTGCGAAATAAAGCCGGGGACGATGTTGACCATGACGACCCCGCCATTCGCCGGGAGCAGCTTCAGGATATCGTCGGGGACGTTGCGGGGATGTGGGGTCACGCCGCCGGCGGAGCTGTGGGAGAAGATGACGGGAGCGCGGGACGCCTCCAGCGCGTCGCGCATCGTCGCCGGGGAGACGTGGCTGAGGTCGATCAGCATGCCGAGCCGGTTCATTTCCCGGACCACCGCCAGGCCGAATGGCGCGAGGCCATCATATTTGGGCTCGTCGGTCGCGCTGTCCGCCCATTCGGTCGTCTGGTTGTGGGTCAGCGTCATGTAGCGCGCGCCCAGCCGATAGAATTGCCTGAGCGCGGCCAGGCTGCCGCCGATCTGACGGCCGCCCTCGATCCCGATTAGCGAAGCGACTCTGCCCTTCTTGTGGATTCGGACAATGTCGTCGGCGGTGAGCGCTCGCTCAAGGTCGTTCGGGTAAGCGGCAATCATCCGGTCGACGATGTCGATCTGCTCGATCGTCCGGCGGATCGCCTCGTCGCCTCTCAACTCGCCGTCGATATAGACTGACCAGAATTGCCCGCCGACGCGCCCGGCGTGGAGGCGGGCCATGTCGGTCATCAATGGATGCTCGGGCCATTTGTCGGTGCCGCTCGACAGATTGGCGACGCTGAAGCCGTAATTCTCCTGAAGCGCCTCGGCGATGTCGTTATGGCCGTCGATCAGCGGGGTCTTCTTGAGGATGCGGTCGATCCGGGCCTGGACCTTCGGATCGACGGGTTGCTGGGCAAGCGCGGGACTTGCCGCGATCAAGGCGGCGAACAGGACGGCATGACGCATCGGAAAATTCCCCAGGGATAGGTCCGTCCCGGGCTTTACTGACGGCATCCGGGAGGGGCAATGGCGGGCCATGTGGATCCTGTTCGACGACGCGCGGAATGGAGGTGCTTCGCCGCGGCTCTATCGCCGGCCCGTGGAACGCATCGAGGCGCTGACCATCGGCGATGTCGAGCCGGCTTTGGAGCGGCTTCGCGAGGGCCTCAGCGAAGGAAAGCATGCGGCGGGATATCTGGCGTTCGAGGCCGGCTATGCGTTCGATCCCAAGCTGATCGGTTGCGCCCGGAGCGGTGACGGTCCCCTGCTCAGCTTCGGATTGTTCGACGGCTTCGAAACGCCCGACCTCGACCATGTGCTGAAAGACCCGGACGGTGGCTATGCGGGCCCACCGCGCCCGCGAATCTCGCAATATGATTATGAGCAAGCCGCCGCGGAGGTGCGCGAGCATTTGTTCGCTGGCGATTTCTACCAGGCCAACCTGACGTTCGGCTGCGACCTTGCGATAGCGGGAGACCCGCTTGCGATTTACGCGCGGCTGCGGCGTTCGGCGCTGGCCGGCTGGGGCGGGCTCGTCGTCGAAGAAGAGCGCTGCATCTTGTCCTTCTCGCCGGAGCAATTCTTCACGATCCGCGACGGCACGGTCGAGGCGCTGCCAATGAAGGGGACCGCGCCGCGCCGCGCCGATCGCTCCGCCGACCTTCATGAAGCCGAAGCGCTGGCGGCGGACGACAAGCAGCGCGCGGAAAATCTGATGATCGTCGACCTGATGCGCAACGACCTTGCCCGGGTGTCCGAGCCCGGCACGGTCGAGGTTCCGGAGCTGTTCGCGGTCGAGACCTACCCGACCGTGCACCAGATGGTCAGCCGAATCCGTTCGAAGCTTCGCGGCGGTTATGACGCGGTGGACGTGCTGCGGACGATCTTCCCCTGCGGGTCGGTCACCGGAGCGCCCAAGATCGCCGCGATGCAGGCATTGAGGAGGCTCGAGCCGGAAGCGCGCGGGGCCTACACCGGATCGATGGGCTGGATCGAACCGGGCGGCGACGCTGCATTCAACGTGCTCATCCGGACGATCGAATGGCGAGCGGGCGCGAGCCGGGCGAAGATCGGGCTCGGCTCGGGGCTTGTGGTCGACAGCGTGTCACGCGATGAGTGGGCCGAGTGCCTGTTGAAAGGGGATTTCGTGCGCCGGGAAAGCCAGAATTTCGACCTCATCGAAACGATGCGCTTCGATCCCGACGAAGGGATCGCCGAGCTGGAACGGCACCTGGACCGCCTTCGGGCGTCGTCCACGGACCTCGATTTCAAGTTCGACCGCCATGCGGCCCGCAACGAGCTGCAGGCCGCGACGTTCGGGCGCAGCGCGCGGGCGATGGTCCGGCTTCTCCTGTCGCGGACCGGGGCGATGTCGATCCAGGTGAAGCCCTATGATGATCCGGCCGAGCTTCCCGTCAGCGTCGCGGTTCGGCCGTTGCCGGTCGAGCCTTCGGATTTCCGCCTGCGCTACAAGACGACCGATCGGCGCTTTTACGATCGGGCCAGGAAAGCGGACCAGGCGTATGAGACGGTGTTCACCGATCCCGACGGCTGCCTGACCGAAGGAAGCCGCACCAATGTCTTCGTCGAGCGCGGCGGGAAGCTGCTGACCCCGCCGCTGGGACGCGGCATCCTGCCCGGGATCTTGCGCGCCAAGCTCATCGACGAGGGGAAGGCGGAGGAAGCGGACCTTACGCCGGGCGACCTCGAAGGCGGATTTTTCGTCGGGAACATCGTGCGCGGGCTGATCCCCGCCAAGCTGGCCTAGGCGGCGATCGGGAAACGCAGCAGCCGATTGGTGACCGGCACCAGGGCCGCCGCATTGGGACCGACCTTCTTCAATATCTCGGGATGATGGGCGTCGAGCCCGCCGGTCAGCGTTCCATAAGCAGGAAGGATCAGCTTGGTCGCGGACGCGACGAAGCAGCGCCGCGAGACGTTGCGGCCCTTCATCGCCAGCCGAAGCTTGGGATGAAAATGGCCCGACATCTCAGGGCTTGGATCGTCGGCGACGGCTTCATGGCGAAGGACGATCCCCGACAGGCTGACCTCTTCGGCGATTCGGCCGCCGCAATGGTCGATGAACCCGGCATCGTGGTTGCCCGTGATCCACACCCAATCGACCTTGCCGGTCAGGGACGTGAGCAGCGCCCGGGCATCCGCGGGGAGCCGGTCGCACCCGAACTTGTCGTGGAAGCTGTCGCCCAGGCAGTAGAGCCGGGCCGCGCCGCTCCGTTCGATGTCCCGGCCGAGCGCGGACAGAGTCGCGATCGAATCATAGGGCGGGAGCATCTGGCCGAAACGGGCGAACCAGCTCGCCTTTTCAAGGTGGAGGTCGGCGACCAGGAGCGCGCCCTCGGCAGGCCAGAACAGCGCGCCCTCGGGCGTGGCGAGAAAATCATGTCCGGCGAACGAAAAGGGAACCATCGGCCCGCCCTTAACCTTAAAAGCGCCGCTATTCCAAGTGGTTCATGATGTGGTCGCGGAGCGCCCTGGCGTCGTGCAGGGCATTGTGCGGGACGACGCTGTTTGCTGCGGTCGAAAAGCCGTGGAGCGGAACAAAGCGAAGGGTCAGGCCCGGAACGGCGACCATTTGTCCCGGCCCGGTGATGAGCAGCATCGCGAGCTGGGCCAGGTCCTCCGGCCAGTCGGCGACGATGTCCGGCGCGCTGTCCTGCGCAAGCCATTTGCCAAGTGCATCGGCCGCTTCCGCCCGGGCCAGCCGCGGTCCCTTCAAGGGTTCCGGCACCATGTCGAGATAGGGGACGACGTGGCGCTCGACCCATTTGCTGGCGACCCCGTCATGCTCGATCACGGCGTAAAATTCCTCGCCGCCGTCCTCCGGGACCAGCGCAATGCTGAGCAAGGCGCCGCCAAAGCCGTCATATTCGGTATCGAGGAAATAGCGCATGCCGCTCACTCTGGACGAGCGCGGCTTTAGGTTCCAGTCTCCCTTCCCAGAATCAACAGGGAGGGATGTCGATGAGAGTGAAGAGCTTGGTCATGGCGGCGAGCGCGATTGCGCTGGCGCTTCCGGCGGCGGTTGTCGCAAAGCCGGGCGATCCGGGCCGCGACAAGGTCGTCGCGGCGATCAAGGCCGATCATGATGCCTCGGTCCAGCGGCTGCGCGACTGGATCAAGCTCCCGACCATTGCGAACATGGGAATCAACCATAAGGAAGGCGCCGAATATATGCGGCAGCTGGTGCTCGACGCCGGCTTTCAGCAGGCCAAGATCGTGCCGACCGACGGCGTGCCCGGAGTCTTTGCGACGCTCGATGCCGGGGCGAAGGACACGCTGGCCATCTACTTCATGTACGATGTGAAGCATTACGAGCCCAAGGAATGGTCCTCGCCGCCGCTCGAAGGGCGGATCGTCGACCGGCCTGGCGAGGGCAAGGCGATGGTGGGGCGCGGGGCGGTCAACCAGAAAGGGCCGGAGACGGCATTCCTCACCGCGGTCCGGGCGTTCAAAACGGCCGGCGTCAAGCTTCCCGTCAACCTGGTGTTCGTCGCGGAAGGCGAGGAGGAGATCGCCTCGACCCACTTCTCCCAGATCGTCAATCAGCCGGAGGTCCGGGCCGCCCTGGAGAAAGCGGTGGGGATCATCATTCCTTCCGCCGGTCAGTCGGTCGACGGACAGACGACGCTTCTGCTGGGCGCCAAGGGCGCGGTCGAGCTGCAGCTGATTTCCAGCGGGGAGAAATGGGGCCGCGGACCGACCAAGGACATCCACTCAAGCCTCAAGGCCAATGTCGACAGCCCGGTGTGGCACCTGATCAAGGCGCTCAATACGCTGGTGTCGGAAGACGGCCAGACGCCCGCGATCGACGGCTGGTATGAAAATGTGAAGCCGCTCACGCCAAGGCAGAAGCAGCTGATCGCCGCCGATGTCGCGGCCGGCAACGAGGCCGACGAGATGAAGACGCTGGGCATCAAGCATTGGTACAAGGACGAGGATTATCTGACCGCGTCCTACCGGCTGGCCGAGCAGCCGACGGTCAACATCCAGGGCCTGGTCAGCGGCTATATGGGTCCGGGCGGAAAGACGGTCCTGCCCGGTCGCGCCGAGGCCAAGATCGACCTCCGCCTGGTCCCCGACATGACCAAGGACGAGGCGGTGTCCAAGCTCAAGGCGCACCTCGCCAAGCGCGGGTTCGGCGACATCGAGGTCAATGTCAGCGGCGGCTACGGCCCGACGCAGACCGACGAGAACAGCCCGCTGATCAAGGCCGAACAGGCGACGCTCAATGCGACCGGCATTCCCAATACGCTGTCCGCGCGGTCGGCAGGAAGCTGGCCGGGCGTGATCTTCACCGGGCCCCCGCTCAAGATGGCGGCGGGGCAGTTCGGCGGCGGCCGCGGCGGCGGCGCCCATGCGCCCGACGAATGGTTCCTGATCGACAGCAGCAACCCCAAGGTGCTGGGCTTCGACGGGCAGGCGACGCTCTACGCCGACTTCCTCTACGAGGTGGCGCGGACCAGGAAGCGCTAGTCCCTAGGCGGCGGGGGCGGGCAGGGCTCGCCCCTCGCCTGCGCCTGCCGGCACGCTTCGGCCCATAAGCGGTCGCGCTTGCCGGCTTCTTCCTCGGCCTTACGAAGCTCGCGGCCGCGCTTTTCATCGGCTTCGGACTGGCTGGTTGTCGCCGCGTCGACTCCGGCGGAGACTGCCTTCACCGGCAAGGTCACGACATCGACCGCGGTCCTGGCGACGGTCGCGCAGCCTGAAAGACTGAGCAGGGCGGTTAAGAACAACGGTGCGCGCATGTCCTGGTCATGCCCGACCGCAAGTGGCGCGTCGATGAACGATCAGCCGAGCCGCATCGCTTCGTCGGCCAGCGCCTCGGCGGCGATCAGCAGGCTCTCGTCGGCCTCGCCGCCGGGCGGTGCCGCCTCGCGCCCGA
>CBFGLY010000010.1:0-13437 GCA_965649725.1 uncultured Sphingomonas sp. | reverse complement strand
GCTGGAACCCGCGCCTGTTCACCTCGCCGGGCTATGCGGTGGTCAGCGTCGATTTTCACGGCTCGACCGGCTATGGCCAAGCCTTCACCGACGCAATCCGCAACAATTGGGGCGGCTGGCCGCTGGAGGACCTGCAGAAAGGCCTCGCCTACGCCACCGCCAACGATCCGCAGCTCGACGCCGACAAGGCCTGCGCGCTCGGTGCCAGCTATGGCGGCTATATGATGAACTGGATCGAGGGCCAGTGGCCCGACCGATTCAAATGCATCGTCCAGCACGACGGCGTGTTTGACGCCCGCGCCATGGCCTATGAGACCGAGGAGCTGTGGTTTGACGAGTGGGAGCATGGCGGCAAGACCTATTATGAGGACCCGGCCGCGTTCGAGCGCTGGAATCCGGTCAACCATGTCAGCCGGTGGAAAACCCCCATGCTGGTCATCACCGGCGAGAAGGACTTCCGCATTCCCTATACGCAGGGCCTGGCCGCCTTCACCGCACTCCAGCGGCGCGATGTCCCATCGAAGCTGATCGTCTTCCCGGATGAGAATCACTGGGTGCTGAAGCCGAAGAATTCCATCCAGTGGTATGACAATGTGTTCGCCTGGATGGGGCGGTGGTTCAATCCACCGGCGGGCAACTAAGCGTCATTGCGAGGAGCGCAGCGACGAAGCAATCCAGACTGCGACTCTGGATTGCTTCGCTGCGCTCGCAATGACGAGTTGATGCTGCAGCGCGGCAACGCTAGTCGCGTTTCATGACCGAGCTGGCCAAAACCTTCGAACCGGGACCGATCGAGGCCCGCTGGTATGACCATTGGGAAGGGCAGGGGCTGTTCCGGCCGGAGCGCGGCGACGCCGAGCCCTGGACCATCGTCATGCCGCCGCCGAACGTCACCGGCTCGCTGCACATCGGCCATGCGCTCGACAATACGTTGCAGGATATCCTGACCCGCCATGCGCGGATGCAGGGCAAGGACGCGCTGTGGGTTGTCGGCACCGACCATGCCGGCATCGCGACGCAGATGGTGGTCGAGCGCAACCTCGACAGCCAGGGGATCAAGCGCGCCGACATCGGCCGCGAGGCGTTCCTCGAGCATGTCTGGGAGTGGAAGGGCCAGTCGGGCGGCGCGATCACCCGTCAGCTCCGCCGCCTCGGCGCCAGCTGCGACTGGGCCAACGAGCGCTTCACCATGGACGAGGGCTTCTCCGCCGCCGTCATCAAGGTGTTCGTCGAGCTCCACAAGCGCGGCCTCATCTACCGCGACAAGCGTTTGGTGAACTGGGACCCGAAGTTCCAGAGCGCGATCAGCGACCTCGAGGTCGAGACCCGCGACATGGCGGGCAAATTCTGGACGCTGCGCTATCCGCTCGAAGACGGAAGCGGCGCGATTGAGGTGGCGACCACTCGGCCAGAGACGATGCTGGCCGACATGGCTGTCGCGGTGCACCCCGACGACGAGCGCTACAAGGCCATGGTCGGCAAGAAGCTGAAGCAGCCGATCACCGGCCGTCTCATTCCCATTATCACCGACGAACATGCCGATCCGGAGCTTGGCAGCGGCGCGGTGAAGATCACGCCGGGGCATGACTTCAACGATTTCGAGGTCGGCAAGCGCGCTGGATTCAAGCCGGGCGAGATGCTCAACATGCTCGATGGGCACGGGTCGGTCGCGCAGACCAGTGACGGGCTCATCCCGGCGGAGTTGCTGGGCCTCGACCGCTTCGACGCCCGCAAGCGCGTCGTCGAGCTGCTCGAAGCCGAGGGCGCGCTGGTGAAGGTCGAGGACCGCACCATCGCCACGCCCTACGGCGATCGCTCCGGCGTGGTGATCGAGCCTTGGCTGACAGACCAATGGTATGTCGATGCGGCGAAGCTCGTCGGTCCTGTCCTGGACGCCACCCGCTCCCGCAAGATCAAGATCGTGCCCGAAAGTTGGTCGAAGACCTGGTTCCACTGGCTCGAAAACATCCAGCCCTGGACCATTTCCCGCCAATTATGGTGGGGCCATCGGATTCCGGCGTGGTTTGATGCCGACGGCAATGTTTTTGTCGCGGAAACTATTGAAGAGGCGCAAAAGCAGGCTGGCGAAGGCGTTTCGCTGCGCCAGGACGACGACGTCCTCGACACCTGGTTCTCCTCCGCTCTCTGGCCCTTCGCCACGCTGGGCTGGCCGGAGCAGACCGAGGACCTCAGGCGCCATTACCCCAATGACGTCCTCATCTCCGGCTTCGACATCCTTTTCTTCTGGGATGCGCGGATGGCGATGCAGGGCATTGAGTTCATGGGCGAGGCGCCGTGGAAGACGCTCTACCTCCACGGCCTGGTCCGCGACGCGCAGGGCCAGAAGATGTCCAAGTCGAAGGGCAATACGGTCGACCCGCTCGGCCTGATCGACAAATATGGCGCCGACGCGCTGCGCTTCACGCTGGCGGCGATGGAAAGCCAGGGCCGCGACATCAAGCTCGATGAGAAGCGCGTCGAAGGCTACCGCAACTTCGCGACCAAGCTGTGGAACGCCGCGCGCTTCCTGCAGGGCAACGGCGTCGGCGCCAGCCAGAGCATCGCCGCGCCCGAAGCCAGCCTTCCGGTCAACCGCTGGATCATCGGCGAGGTGGTCGAAACGCTGGCGAAGCTCGACAAGGCCATCGCCGACCTCCGCTTCGACGAGATGGCCGACGCCATCTACCACTTCACCTGGGGCACCTTCTGCGACTGGTATGTGGAGCTGGTGAAGCCGGAGCTTTCCCCCAACTCCGCTCGCCCTGAGCCTGTCGAAGGGCTGTCTTTGCCTTCGACGGAGGAAGGAAGTGCAGTCCTTCGACAAGCTCAGGACGAACGGTTGGAGGAAACGAAACGGGTCGCCGCCTGGGCGTTCGACCAGATCCTCGTGATGCTCCACCCCTTCATGCCCTTCGTCACCGAAGAGCTGTGGCACTCAATGGGCGAGCGGCCGTACGATCTGATTGTCGCCAAATGGCCCGAGCCGGACGTACGTCCGCACCCGGCGCAAGCTGAATTAAACGCTGGCCTGAAGATCTTAGGACAAGCGTCAGGTCAGCCAGTTTCGCGCAGCGTCGATGACCTGATGAAGTGGATGGTCGAAACTTCCATTGAGGTGATTAAGGAAATACGTGCCGTGCGCGCGGAATTGTCGATCCCATGGTCGGCAACGCTAAACCCCGTTGTGGTCATGCCGGACTCCTTCGACGGCACGCTCATCGAATTACTTGAGCAAGACGCAGCGATCGCTCGAATGGCCAAGATTAGCGAGCCGTCCGTGGCCGAGCATGCGCCGCCAAACTCGGTGCAGATCGTTGTCCGTGGCTGGACGATTGCTTTGCCCTTGGAGGGCGCGATCGATCTCGATGCCGAGAAAGCCCGCCTGTCCAAGGCCATCGCCGCCGCCGAAAAGGACCGCGAGTCTCTCGCCGCGCGGCTCAACAACCCGTCCTTCACCGAGCGCGCCAAGCCGGAAGCGGTCGAGAAGGCCCGCGCCGACCATGACGCCCGGGCGGCCGAGGCGGAGCGGTTGGCGGCGGCGCTGGCGCGGTTGGGCTGAATCCCCTCCCTGCTAGGGAGGGGAGTCATGGGCGAGGGGCCGCCACCTCGATCGCGCCTCGCGCCACCTCGACTGTCACCGGCGTCTTCGCGGCGATCTCTCCATCGATCGAAATCTTCTGCGCCGGCTTCGCCTCCAGCCGCATCTTCTTGCCGCGCCATTCGGTGACCGTCTGCTCCCTCTGGCGAAGCTTGAACAGGGTCGTGAACCAGCTCCACGCCAGGCCCCAGAGGCTTTTACCGGTCACCGCCTGGATGACGATCTCGCCGCTGTCGAGCGCTTGATCCTCGACCAGCTCGACCCCGCCATGATAGCGGCCGTTGGCGATCCGCGCCTCCGTGGCCCAGCTTGTTGCGACCGTGCCATCGTCAAGGGTAATGCGCAGCTTGAACGGCCGGAATTGAAAGGCGACCCGGACCGCCCAAATCAGATAGCCGACCATCCCAAGATATTTCTTCAGCCCGTGCGGCACCGTGTCGGCGATCAGCGGGGACAGGCCCAGCGCGGCCGCATTGGCGAAATAATCCTTGTCGATCAGGCCAAGGTCGATCCGCTTTCGCCGTCCGTGGGCAATCACCTCGATCGCCCCGTCAAGGTCGAGCGGAAGGCCGAGCGTCCGCGCGAAGCTGTTCGCGGTGCCGAGCGGAAGGACCGCGAAAACCGTGTCCTCACCCACGAAATGATCGACGTTGGACGATAGCGATCCGTCGCCGCCGCCGACGATGACCATCGGCGCCTTCGCGATCGCCGCCGTCACCGCCGCGTCCATCTTCTCCGGGTCGGTCACCGCCACCGAATCGATCAGGTCGACTCCGGCATCGGCCAGCTTCGTGCGGGCCTCGTCGAACGCGGCCTCACCCTTCCGGCTCATCGCGTTGACGACCAGGATCGCCTGCTTGGGAAGGGCATCGCTCATCCCCGCCAATAAGCCTGGGGGCGCAAGGTCGTTCCATCGGCGCAATTGACAGCGCCGCCGCGACTCGTCATTTGGCGGGCATCCATCGAGACCGGCTGAGGGACAGGCCCGAAGACGCCGGGGCAACCAGGATGAAGAGCGACAGCTCCTTCGTCCAACGGTGCCAAGTCCTGCGGGGACCTGTGAGTCCACCGGCAGATGGTTGAGGGTCACCGCCCACGCGGTGGCGCCGCAAGCTGTCCGTCACCCCGCAAGCCTCGCTGGAGGAATTTGGACGGGGTGAGCAATGAGCCAGATCGAACGATGTAGCAGTTCCATAGCGGCCGAGGCGTTGCCGTCGCCCGCCTGCCGCGACGAACTTCGTCTCACGCAGCCGCTTCGCCACGGCGGGATCGCGGGGTTCGGATTGCGCTATGAGCTGGTCGGCACGCCGGGAGCGCCGCTGCTGGTCGTCGCTGGCGGCATTTCGGCAGGGCGCCATGTCGTTGCATCCTATGAATTTCCGGAAGCCGGCTGGTGGCAGCCGCAATCCGCAAGCCTCGATCCCTCGGGCTTTCAGCTGCTGGCGATCGATTGGATCGGGGCGGACGGTCGGATCAACCTGCCGATCGACCCGGCGGACCAGGCCCATGCGATCGCCAAGTTGCTCGACCATCTGGGGGTCGCGAAGGCGGCGGCGTTCATCGGAGCCTCCTACGGCGCGATGGTCGGGATGCACTTCGCTGCCCTGTTCCCGGAGCGCCTCGGCGGTCTCCTGTCGATCAGCGCGGCGGGCCGGCCGCATCCCTATGCCAGCGCCTGCCGGGCGCTGCAGCGCAAGGCGCTCCTGCTGGGCGACAAGCATGGCGACCATGAGTCCGGCGTCGCGCTGGCGCGGGCGATGGCGATCCTGACCTACCGCACGCCCGAGGAATTCGCCGAGCGGTTCGACGCCGAGCCGGACTTTCGCGGGCGCCTCCTCCGTGTCGCGTCCGAAGATTATCTCGACGCCCACGGCGAGCGTCACGCCCGCAAGATGAACACGGCGGCCTATCTCCGCCTGTCGGAATCGATCGATCTCCACCGGGTCGATCCCGCCGCTATCACCGTTCCCGCGACCTTCGTCGGCGTCGATCGCGACGCCCTCGTGCCGCTGGCCGATGTCGAGGCGCTGGCGGACGCCGTGCCGGGCTCGACCTTTCGCACCATCCATTCCCGCTTCGGCCATGACGCCTTCCTCAAGGAGGACGCGCAGGTCGGCGCAATCATCACCGCATTCCTCGAATCCCTGGAGATTTCCCGATGACCCAAGCTCTTGCCACCCGCGCCGTCCGCGCGGGGATCGATTGCGACCCGACCCATGGCGCGGTTGCGCCGCCGATCTTCCTTTCCGCCAACTTCAACTTCGACGGGTTCGAGGGGAAGCGCCGCTACGATTACACCCGCAGCGGCAACCCGACCCGCGACCAGCTCGGCGACGCGCTGGCCTCGCTCGAAGGCGGTGCCGGCGGGATCGTCACGGCAACGGGCATGGGCGCGGCGACGGTCGTGCTCCACGCCCTACTGGAGCCGGGCGACCGGCTGCTCGTCCCGCACGATTGCTACGGCGGCAGCTGGCGCCTGTTTAACGCGCTCGCCGCCAAGGGAGCGTTCGAGCTCGACACTTGCGACCAGACCGACCCGGCGGCGCTGGCCGAGGCGTTGGCGCGCAAGCCCACGCTGGTCTGGATCGAAACGCCGTCGAACCCGCTGCTCCGGATTACCGATCTCGACGCGGTGATCGGCGCGGCGAAGGCGGCCGGCGCGCTCACGCTGGTCGACAACACCTTCCTCTCGCCCGTGCTGCAACGGCCGATCGAGCATGGCGCGGACATCGTGGTCCATTCGACGACGAAGTACATCAACGGACATAGCGACGTGGTCGGCGGCGCTATCATCGCCCGCGACGCGGCGGTCCATGAGCAGCTTGGCTGGTGGGCCAATGCGCTGGGACTGACGGGATCGCCGTTCGACAGTTATCTGACCCTGCGCGGGCTCCGGACGCTCGGTGCCCGTCTCGCCATCCACCAGGAAAATGCGGCGGCGCTTGCCGGCCTGCTGGCGGCTCACCCGGCCGTCGAGCGGGTCCATTTCCCCGGCCTCGCCAGCCATCCCGGTCACGACATCGCGGCACGGCAGCAGGACGGCTTCGGCGCGATGGTCTCGTTCGACCTGCGCGGCGGCGAAGAGGCGGTGCGGGCCTTCATCGATGGCCTGTCCTGCTTCACCCTCGCCGAATCCCTCGGCGGCGTCGAAAGCCTCGTCGCGCATCCCGCCACCATGACCCACGCCGCCATGAGCGAGGAAGCGAGGCGGGTCGCGGGCATCGGCCCCGGCCTCGTCCGCCTCTCGGTCGGCATCGAACATGTCGACGACCTCGCCAACGACCTCACCGCGGCGCTCGACCGCGCCGTCGCCAGCACAAGGGAACTCTGTCGATGACCAGCGGCATCGCACGCATCGCCCTGCTCGGCAGCGGCACCGTCGGCCAGGCCGTGCTCCATCGCCTCGCCGCATGGCAGGGCACGCCGATCGGCGATAGGCTTCGGCTTGTCTACGCGGCCAACACGCGCCTCGCGCTCCATGACCCGGACGGCCTTTGCCCCTCGCAATGCGCCAGCCTTCTCCCCGGTGCATCCCGCGACGGATCGCCAAAGGGCGACGCCCTCGATGCTCTCGGCGACCAGGGCGTCCGCATCCTCATCGATGCCACCGCCGACGCAGGCACCGCCTCGCGCCACGCGGCAGCGCTGGCCGCCGGAGTCCATGTCGCGACCGCCTGCAAGCTCGCCGCCGGAACCTCGCTCGCCCAGTGGCAGGCGATCAACGAGGCCTGCGCCCGAAGCCGCGCGGGCTTCGGCGACCGGGCGACGGTTGGGGCCGGCCTTCCGCTGCTCCGCTCGATCCGCGAATTGAGGGCAGGGGGCGACCATATCCACGCCATCGCCGGAGTCATGTCCGGCTCGCTCGCCTGGCTGTTCCACCATTTCGACGGGAGCCGGCCCTTCTCCGAACTGGTGCGCGAGGCCCGCGACGCCGGCTTCACCGAGCCCGACCCGCGCGAGGATCTTTCGGGCGAGGATGTGCGCCGCAAGATATTGATCCTCGCCCGCGCGGCAGGGTTCGCGATCGAGAGCGACCAGGTCGAGGTTGGCTCGCTCGTCCCGGCCGAATTGGCCGCGCTGCCCGCGCCCGATGTCGATTCCCATCTCCACCTGCTCGACGCGCCGCTGAAGACCCGCTTCGAAGCGGCCCGGTTTCAAGGCTGCGACCTGCGCTTCGTCGCGCGGCTGGAAGAGGGGAAGGCGCGCGTCGGCCTCGAAGCGCTTTGCCCCGGCGACCCGCTCGCGGGGGGCGGCGGCACCGACAATCGCGTCGCCATCTGGTCGGACCGCTACCCCCGACAACCGCTGGTCATCCAGGGGCCGGGCGCAGGGGCCGAAGTCACGGCGGCGGCGCTGCTAGACGACGTGCTCCAGTTCAGCGCGCTTGGAGGAAAGGCAATCGCAGCCTAAGGGGCGGGCATGTCCCAAGCTTCCTTCCCCGCGATCCGGATGCGGCGCGGACGCAGCGCCCCGTGGATCCGCGACATGCTCGCGGAGCATCGGCTGCACCCGAGCGACCTCATCTGGCCGCTGTTCATCTGCGAGGGGCAGGGCTGCGAGGAGCCGATCGCGACGCTTCCCGGCGTCAGCCGCTGGTCGGTCGACCGGCTGGCGGACAAGGCTCGGGAAGCGCGCGACCTCGGCATTCCCTGCGTCGCGCTCTTCCCGAACACGCCGGCGAACCTGCGGAGCGAGAATGCGAAGGAAGCGCTCAACCCCGACAATCTCATCTGCCGCGCGATCAAGGCGATCAAGGATGCCGTGCCCGAGGTCGGCGTGCTGACCGACGTCGCGCTCGATCCCTATACCGCCCACGGCCACGACGGCCTCATCGACGATCGCGGCTGCGTGAAGAATGACGAGACCAGCGCCGTGCTGGTCGATCAGGCGCTGGTGCAGGCGGCGGCGGGCGCCGACATCGTCGCCCCGTCCGACATGATGGACGGCCGCGTCGGCGCGATCCGCGCAGGCCTGGAGCGCGAAGGCTATTGCGACGTCGCGATCATGGCCTACGCCGCCAAATATGCCTCCGCTTTCTACGGCCCGTTTCGCGACGCGGTCGGATCGCGCGGCCTGCTGAAGGGGGACAAGCGGGGCTACCAGATGGACCCGGCCAATGGCGCGGAGGCGCTTCGCGAAGTCGCGCTCGACCTGGCCGAGGGCGCGGACATGGTGATGGTCAAGCCGGGCCTGCCCTATCTCGACGTGCTTGCGCGGGTGAAGGACGCGTTCGGCGTCCCGACCTTCGCTTACCAGGTGAGCGGCGAATATGCGATGATCGAAGCCGCCGCCGCGGCCGGGGCGGGGGAGCGCGACGCGCTGATCCTGGAAACGCTGATGGCCTTCAAGCGGGCCGGCGCCACCGGCGTCCTCACTTACCATGCGCCGGACGCGGCGCGCTTGATCGCGCGTTGAGCCTCGACTCGCTTCGCGACGAACTCGTCCAGCTCAAGGCCGCGATGCGCCGTCTCGAGCCCGACTCGGCGGAGCGGCAGATGCTGGGCGGTCAGGCGCTCAACCATGCGCTGGCCTATCTCGATTCCATTCCCGACGCTCCGGCGAACAATCGCTGGTCCGACGTCTTCGCGAAGCTTCTCGATCCCGAATTCACCGCCGAAGGCCGGGATTCGGCGGAGGTGTTCGACTATCTCTCCGAATGCGTCGACCGGCCCGGCTTCACCACCACCAGCCCGCGTTTCATGGCCTATATTCCGGGCGGCGCCCTGTTCCATTCGGCGATCGGCGATTTCCTCGCGGCCGTTTCGAACAAATATAGCGGCTTCGCTTCTGCAAGCCCCGGCGCGGTCCGGCTTGAAAATGCCTGCACCGCCTGGTTGGCGGACGTCATCGGTTTCCCCCAGGATAGCGCCGGCACGCTCACCTCGGGCGGAAGCATCGCCAACCTGACCGCAATCGTCGCCGCCCGCGATGCCCGCGACGAAGCGGGCGGCGGAGCCATCTACCGCACTCGCTTCGCCCATTATTGCGTCGACAAGGCGCTCCACATCGCGGGGCGCGGCAAGGCTCCGCGCCGGATCGTCGGCACCGACGACAGGCTGAGGATGGACCCGGAGGCCCTCGACCAGGCCATGGCGAAGGACGCGGCGGACGGAATCCGGCCGTGGCTGGTCGTCGCCTCGGCCGGTACGGTCGACACGGGCGCCATCGATCCGCTGGACGAGATCGCCGATGTCTGCGCTCGCCACGGCGCCTGGTTCCATGTCGACGGAGCCTATGGCGGCCTCTTCTCGCTGTGCGACGAAGGAAAAGCGCTGCTCGGCGGCATCGAGCGCGCCGACAGCGTCGCTCTGGATCCGCACAAGACGTTGTTCCTGCCCTATGGAACCGGGGCCGCGCTCGTCCGCGACCGGAAGCATCTGCTCGCCTCGTTCAGCGCCAGCGCCGACTATATCCGCCCGCTTGGAGAATCGGAGGTCGGGCCGTCGCCCTCGGACCTTTCGCCCGAGCTGACCCGCCATTTCCGCGCGCTTCGCCTGTGGCTGCCGCTCCAGCTGGCGGGGATCGACGCCTTTCGCGCCGCGCAGACGGAGAAGCTCAAGCTGGCGCGCTATTTCCATGCCCGGCTGTCGGAACTCGATGGCTGGGATGCTGGGCCGGAACCGCAGTTGTCGGTCGTCGCGTTCCGCTACATTCCGAAGGACGGAAGCGACCCCGATGCCTTCAACGAACGGCTCCTGCGCGACCTGCTCGACGAGGGCAGGATCATGTTCAGCGGCACCCGGATCGACGGCGCATATTTCATCCGCTGCGCCATCCTGTCGTTCAGGACGCATGTCGAGCATGTCGACGAAGCGGTCGACGCGCTGGTTCGGGCGGTGTCGGCCCGCTAGCGGGCGATTTGCTCCCTCAACCGGGCGATGCTCGCCGCCTGGGGTTCGACGATTGCGGCGATCGCCGACTGCGCCGCGGCGATAGCCTCGCGGTCCGCCGGACGAATCCATCGGCTCGATTCGAGCCGGCTCGATGCCAGCGCATCGATATCCGCCGCGACCCGGGTCGTGACTCCGAATTGTTCGACCAGCCGGGACAGCGCCTGCTGAGCAGCCACCCAGCTCTCGCTCGACACAGGTCCGGCATTGGCGGCGAGCCTCGACGCCTCGGCCTCGCGCGCTTCGAACGCCGGGATGCCGCTGCGCGCCTCGGCCAGCAGCGTGTCGATGCGCCTGACCAAGGCGGGATCGACCGGCCCCGCGGGAACCGTGTCGGGGATCGGAACGCGCGGATCGATCGCTTCGGCCGCTCGCGGCGCCAGGCTGGGTTCGGGGGCCGTGCGAGGCGTCGAGCAGCCGACGACGAGCAGGGCGGCCATCAAGGGATAGAGCGATCGCATCCGCTTCCTCTAAGGTGGCGCGCGAAGCCGCACAATGCGGGCAGCGTCCGCGTCCGACCGCCGAACAGGGGTTGCGCGGTTTTTGCCGCCGCCCTAAGGGACCCCCGGCACGCGCCCGTAGCTCAGCTGGATAGAGCATCAGACTACGAATCTGAGGGTCGGACGTTCGAATCGTTCCGGGCGCGCCATTTCTTCCACGGCTGGAGCTGACCGCTGGCGGACTGGCCGGTTTGAGGACGATTCTCCTCAGCGACGGGTGCCGGCTTTGCTCACGGATCGTCAGATCCCGAAACGCGCGCGATGTGTCTCGTGCCGATCGAGCAGCGCCGCCTTGATGGTCTCCAGAAGCAGGCCGATCGGGCCCGCATCTTCCCAGGGCATTCAAACATCTCATTGGAGAATGGGCCACCGAGGGATTATTCAATGCGAGGATTTCCACGACCAGGATTTGTCGGATGAAGAAGCTCATCTCAATTGTCCTTGCGGGGCTTGCGCTCCTCCCGCTTCCGGCGAGCGCCAGGGACCGTGCGGACCTGTTGATCCGCGGCACGACCATCGTCGACGTTGCGAGCGGGCGGCTGATCCCGGACCAGGCGGTCGCGGCGAATGACGGCACGATCGTTGCGGTCGGCCGCGATGCCGAGATCGCGGCAGCCTGGACGGCCGACCGCATTGTCGACGGCGGCGATCGTTTCCTCATCCCCGGCCTGTGGGACATGCACGTCCATTTCGGCGGGGGACCGGCGCTCATTGATGAGAACAAGGCGCTGCTCCCGCTTTACGTCGCGCACGGCATCACGACCATACGCGACGCATCCGGCGATCTTCCCACCGAGGTGCTGGCCTGGCGCGGCGAAATTGCCAGCGGCAAGCTGTTCGGCCCGACGCTGCTGAGCTCCGGCCCGAAGATCGAAGGGATCAAGCCGGTCTGGAAGGGCACGATCGAGACCGGGACGGAAGCCGATGTCGATGCCGCGGTGGCGCGGCTCAAGACGCTTGGCGTCGATTTCGTGAAAATCACCGACAGCACGCTGAAGCCGGAGCTGTTCCTCTACGCGGTGCGAAAGGCGCGCGCGGCGGGGCTGCGCGTGTCGGGCCATATTCCGATGGCGCTGACGGTGGGGCAGGCCCTCGATGCCGGCATCAGCTCGATCGAGCATATCGACTATGCGTACAAGGCCGGGGTCAAGGACGAGGCCGCGATCGCCGCGGACTTCGCCGCCGGACGGATCGACCGCGCGGAGGCCAACAGGCGGATCGAGGCCGGTTTCGATCGGGAGGTTGCCATGGCCGCCTATCGCAAGCTCGCGGCCAGGGGCGTGTTCGTCACCCCCACCCTGAACGGGAGCCGCATCATCGCCTATCTCGACCGCGACGATCATGGCCGCGACGATTATCTCAAGCTGATCGGCCCGGGCCTGCGCGCGACCTATGCCTGGCGCGTCGAGCGCGCCGCCAAGGCCGATGCCGCGGCGATCGCGAAGCGCCATGCCGCGTTCGAACGGGAAGCGGCGGTGCTGCCGATGCTTCAGGCCGCGGGGGTGACGATCATGGCCGGGACCGACGCGGGCTTCCTCAACTCATTCAACTATCCGGGCATCGCCCTGCATGAAGAGCTGGCGCTATTTGTCGAAAAGGGCCTGACGCCCGCCCAGGCGCTGGCGTCGGCGACTCGCGCCGGGCCAGCCTGGTTCGGCAAGCTCGATCGCTACGGCTCGATCGAAACGGGCAAGGCCGCCGACCTCGTGCTGCTCGACCGCAACCCGCTGGAAGACATCGGCGCGACGCGCGCCATCCACGCCGTCGTGCTGCGCGGATCGGTCTACGACCGCGCGGCGCTCGACAAGATGCTGGCCGAAACGCGCGCCAAGGTCGCGACCTGGGACGCGCAGGCCGCGCAATGATCATCGACGCGCTGCTCAAGGCCGGCGCGCGGTAGGAGAAAGCTCATGACAGACCCGGCCGAACGCTTCCTGCGCGAAGCGATCGCCCTAGCGCGGGCCAACGCCGAGCGCGGCGGCCGCCCGTTCGGCGCCTTGCTTGTCAAGGACGGCGCTGTCGTCGCGACCGGAGTCAACGAGATCCTCGCGACAGGCGATCCGACCGCGCATGCCGAGATGAATGCGCTGCGAGCAGCAAGCCGAGCGCTCGGTTCGCCCGATCTTGGCGGATGCCTTGTCTATGCCAGCGGCCACCCCTGCCCGATGTGCATGGCGGCGATGCGCCTCGCCGGCGTGCGTGAAGTCGCCTATGCCTATTCGAACGAGGACGGCGCGCCTTACGGCTTGTCGACCGCCGCGATCTACGCCGATCTCGCGAAGCCCTTCGCCGACCAGTCGATGACCATCCGCCACGTGCCGGCGGCGGCATGGGCCGAACCCCATCTCTATGCCGACTGGCAGCGGGCACGGCAGCCGGACGAGCCATGACGGCGGCGGCCGTCCGGCTTCTGCCGCTGGCGGCCATGGCGCTGATCGGGCTCAACTTT